>CAZZJE010000147.1:0-6936 GCA_964654295.1 uncultured bacterium
GACAAGTCGAAGCGAGCAAAAAAGCGGCGACAAGTCGCCGCACTCCAAAATAGTTTCGAACTCTTCGGGCTACTTGCGTTTCTCTATGCCTCTAAACTGTTCCCAATGACCACTTTTCTATTTACACCGCTCACTGATACTGCTAATATGCAGCGCATTTCCAACGTCTACTCCACTACCGAGAAATTCTCATGATGCTTCTTTTTGTTGATTGGTTATGGGCTGAATTTAATATCAGAGTTCCTTCAGCGTTTACCTATACCTCCTCTCGCATGATGATGGCTGCGATGACTGCTCTGCTTTTATCTATTTGCCTAGGGCCTCGCTTTATTAAAAAATTATATGAGTGGAAAATAGGCCAGACAATTCGCACAGATGAGTGTCCACTGCTTGGCAAGCTGCATCATAAAAAACAGGATACGCCGACAATGGGAGGCATCCTCATCCTCTTTTCTATGGTAATCTCTTTAATTCTCTGGATGGATCTCACACATATCTTTACCTGGCTGCTTTTGATAACGACTCTCGTCTTAGGTGGACTTGGTGCTTGGGATGACTATCGAAAGCTAAAATACAAAAATACCAAGGGGCTCTCTGCCAAGGGAAAGTTGATCATTCAGTTTTTATTTTCTTTTGCTATTGCAGCCTATCTCTTTATACCAGGAATTAGCCAATTAATCGAAAACAGTATTGGAATTAAGTCACCTGTGATTAAAGAGCATATCAATTCAGAGAGTGCCACGACTCCTGCTACAGCTGCAATGCAGTCACTGCCTTTAGAGGAGTATGCAGGACGTATCTATATGCCGTTTGTAAAAGATCCTCTGTTGACATTTAGTGGTTTAGGATTGCTTCTCGCTGCTCTCTTTACAGCCATCGTCATCGCAGGCTCTACTAATGCGGTCAACTTGACAGATGGTTTGGATGGCTTAGCTGCAGGCTGTCTGATCATGGTTGCTGGATGCTTAGCTGTATTTGCCTTCTTCTCCAACCACCTAAGCTTTGCACACTACCTCAACATTCTTTACATCGAAGGAAGTGGCGAAGTGGCGATCTATTTAAGCGCTCTCATTGGAGCCTGTTTAGGATTTTTATGGTATAACTGCTTTCCAGCCCAAATTTTCATGGGTGACACCGGCTCTCTTGCCATGGGTGGGATTATTGGCGTGAGCGCAGTTTTGCTAAAAAGGGAGTTTCTACTTGCATTAGTAGGAGGTATCTTTGTCGCTGAAGCCCTATCCGATATCATCCAAATTGGAAGCTATCGCTACCGAAACAAAAGGCGTGTCTTTCTGTGCGCCCCCTTGCATCATCACTTTGAATTCAAAGGCTGGCCTGAGACGAAAGTTGTCATGCGCTTTTGGATTGTAGGTCTTCTCCTAGCCTTAGTGGGGCTTGTCTCCTTAAAATTTCAATAATACAATCAGAAGGATGCTAGGTGGAAAAGGAATTCTGGGCGAAGCGCAAAGTGTTAGTTGTCGGTCTAGGGATCAGCGGCCGCTCGGCTGCTCGTCTTCTTCTGCAGCATGGAGCAAAAGTCTGGGGAGTAGACCGAAAGCTGGAGTCATTAAGGCAAGATTCAGATATCGAAGCGCTTCAACAAGAGGGCTTAATCTTAGCAGATGAGAGTAGCATCCGACCAGCCGCTTTCCACTTAGTCGTTGTTTCGCCAGGAGTCGCACCTTCGCACCCTCTCTATCAAGAGGCTTTTCGCCAGCATGTTCCTCTGATAGGGGAGATTGAACTAGCCATGTGGATGGCACCATCCTCTTGGAGATTTCTAGGTATCACCGGGACGAATGGCAAGACGACAGTGACGTCGCTCGTTGCACATGTTCTTTCCCATCAAAAGATGGCTGCTGTTCCTGTAGGAAACATTGGCACACCTCTGACCGATGAGCTACTTCATCTTCGCGAACCAGTACCTATCTATGTTGTTGAGCTTAGTTCTTATCAAATTGAAACCATGCAGAGCCGCTCTCTTGAAGCCGCAGCGATCCTCAACATCACTCCTGATCATCTCGACCGCTATGGTCGCATGGAGCTCTATGCACTATCTAAAATGCGTTTGAGTAAAACTGTGAGAAATCCCAAAAACTTTTTTGTACAAAAACAAGCTCTAAATGATTTTGGCCACCTCCTCTCCGCCAATGCAGCAGAACCCTATAGTTTTGGCTATCAACCAGATGCTGATCTGACTGTCGATCCAGTGAGCCATGCATGGATGCTTGAAGGTAAGTTCTTGTCGCCTTTAGCTCCCAGGCTGCCACGACGAGAGACAGAGAATTTAATGGCTGCATTTTTGCTATGCCAAAGTTGTGGCGTCACTTTCCAAGGGTTTTTAGAGGCATTAAAAAGTTTTTCCAAGCCCTCGCATCGCATTGAATATGTTGCCAATGTCAATGGAATCTCTTTTTATGACGATAGCAAAGGAACTAACTTAGATGCGGTGATTCATGCCGTCGAAACAAGAGATCGACCTGTTGTGTTAATCGTTGGAGGGGTTGATAAAGGGGGTGGCTATGAAGCTTGGATCGAGCCGTTTCAAGGGCGTGTAAAAGCTTTAGTTGGCATTGGACAAGCGGCACCAATGATCGAAGATGCTCTTAAAAGCCACTTCTCTTTTACTCGCTGCCAAAATTTTAATGAAGCCATCCAGACTGCTTATCAACTTGCTTCTCCAGAAGCTGATGTGTTGCTCTCGCCTGGATGCGCAAGCCAAGATATGTTTCGCGATTATAAGCATCGCGGCGAAGAATTTAAGCGTATTGTCTATTCACTACTATCTACGAGGGGGCTATGAGCCGTAAAGAGACAATTATTATTGCTGTCATCTTAAACGTTGGATTGCTTGCTCTACTCTTTATTTTCGCGACAAAAGAGGAAGAAGGCGTGATTGAGCGTTCACAGCTTAATCAAACGGTTGCCGAAGTGACCGAGCTGCCTTATCCATCCAATCACAACTCCAAAATTGCCATTGAAACGCTCGACAGCGGTGCTGATGAAGTTGATATTGTATTGAAAGATTTTGCCATGACTCCAGCTTCAGAGCTCTCTTTAGCTTCTTCTTTGGCGGAAGAGTTTTCTCCCCCTGCGCCTCCACCCCCTTCAGCATTTAATTCAGAAGATTATGTAGAGGTAACCGTCAAACGGGGAGATGCCCTAGAGAAAATTGCTCGCGCAAATGGAACAACAGTAGAGGCGATCAAACAGGCTAACCGTTTAGCAAGCGATCGTCTTAAGATCGGACAGGTTCTTTTAGTTCCTTTACAAGGACGTAGTTCACCTGTAGCAGTTAATGTTGCAACAGAAGCAAGTGTTTCTAGAGAGGTGACTCGGACAGGTGAGCAGAAAATTTATACCGTCAAAAGTGGAGATAACCCTTGGAAAATCGCAAAGCAATTTCACATAAGTGTTGAAGAGCTGTTAAAAGCCAACAATTTAGATGAAGAGCGTGCAAAAAACTTGAAGATTGGCCAGCAGCTTAAAATTCCATCTTAGGATCAATCGATGCAGCTTGCCGTAAGTCGATGTTGCCTAGTAGGTGTTGTGGCGGTTATTTTTGCCATGGGCTTAGTGATGATTTTTAGCACGACTTCGGCTGAAGTGTTGGATCAGGCGCTAGAAAAGGGCTATTATCAAGCTCTGCTGCGCCAATTCTTTTACGCCTGCTTGGGAGTCTTGCTAGGTTATGGCCTATTTAAGCTGGGGGTCAACCAGTTTTTGCGCCTATCTCCTCTTCTGCTGGTTCTTTTGTCTCTAGCGCTTATCCTTGTTTTTGTGCCTGGCATTGGGAAAGAGATTAATGGTTCTAAACGCTGGTTGAATCTATTCGGATTCTCCTTTCAGCCTTCGGAGTTTGTTAAATTAGTTGTTCCCGCCACCTTTATCTTTATCATGCAGCAAGCGCCTCAGCCTCTCAGTTTGCGCACTTTTCTAAAGATTGCTGCTCCCTTTGCTATCCCAGTTTTGTTAATTCTGATCGAGCCAAATAATGGGACGGCAGGAGTCATCGTCATCACGTTACTGCTTCTTTGTTTGCTGATGAATATCCCGTGGCGCTTCTGGGCGATGCCCTTAGCTGTTGTTGCTGTTGTAGGCGCGCTATTTGCTTCGCAGCTGCCCTACGTGCAAAAGCGTCTACATGTCTATCTGCATCCTGAAGCAGACCTTCAAGGGAAGGGGCATCAGCCCTATCAAGCCAAGATAGCTGCCGGTTCAGGAGGTTTTTTGGGAAAGGGTCCGGGACAGAGCTGGCAAAAACTTAGTTATTTACCAGAAGCTCAAAACGACTACATTGCAGCTATTTATGCCGAGGAATTTGGCTTCTTTGGAATGATCTTCCTGATCGTTCTCTATATGTTGCTTACCTGCTTGGGATTTGCTCGAGCCATGGTTTCAAAGTCTCTGGAAGAGTCCTATCTGATGGCTTCCATTACTTTTTTGATCGGCTTTCAAGCTTTTTTGAACTTAGGTGTTGTCTCAGGAATCCTACCGAGCACCGGCTTGAATCTGCCATTTTTTAGCCAAGGGGGGAGTTCGCTAATGGCGAACTTATGTGGCGTCGGACTACTGCTTTCGCCTTCCGTTTCAATCGATTGAATCACGTGACTGTTCCTTCAACTGCGTGAGGAACAGTCACAATGATTTGGTATGCCTAAAAATTATTTTGAATTTGGATTCTGGTTTTTCTTGCATTGTTCATTAAAAAGACGGCTGCCTGCAAATGCGGATGCACTCATCCCAGGAGTAGATTTAGGTGTAAGTGTAGGTGTAGGTGTAGGTGTAGGTGTAGGTGTAGGGGTAGGTGTAGGTGTAGGTGGAGGTGTAGGGGTGCCGGGTTGGCGATACGGACGAAAACTCCCAGGGCCAGGAGGCGGTGGCGGCGGCGGGGGAGCTCCAGCTAAACCTTTTACAGCATATTGGTATAGAGAGCTAATTTGGCCAAACTTCTTTGGGTTCTGGGCGCCAAGTCTTGAAATGACTTGTAAAACAAGGGCTTTATTAGCTTCGTTTGTCAATTCACATGCATTACTTTCGCAATCTTTGAAAATGGAGACCATCACTTTTCCAACACGGACATGACGATAAGGATCGATCAATCCGAGGGAAAGAAGAGTGACGAGTAGTTTAAACGCGTGAGCGCAGAAATTGATCTTCGTTGTTTTTAGAGAGCTTGTCACCAATTTTTTAGAATCTAAACCATCTAAAAGAGTTTGATAGCGATCTCCAAAAGAGGTTGTGAGTGAAGGGGAAGTTTGTGTCATATTTTTGACCTTCTTATGTGTTCATGAAAGTAAGAGACTATACATGAATCTTTTAAAGAGAATTTAAAGAAAATTAAAAAAAATAAATATAGAGTGTAACCGGTTTGTTATTAAAAAGACATTACGATTGCTCTTTTCCAGCCTCAGTTCTTAAAAAATAGATGTAAATAAGATAGCCAAAAAAGAAGGCTTAGGCGTTATAATCGTAGGCTTAAATTTCGGGAGGAACAGGTGTCTGAAGAGTGTTCTAAAAGGGTGCAGACGATGATGGGCTGGCTGATCATAGGTCCTCTATTGATTATGCTAAGTTCCTTAGTGACAGTTCATAACTATCCAGGTGAAACCTTGATCTTTTCAGGAGTTGCAGCCGTTGGAATCGCTGCCTACCCTTGGTGGGGTGAAAAAACGTTGCAAGCAGCTCTTTTCGCTATTTTCATCTGTTTTATTGGGTTTTTATGGAAGCTTCCTATTTCGATCATAAGTAGCCACTCCCTCTACCTTTTTGGCCTCTCTTCCACTTTTATCCTAAGCCTCGGCATTACGCTGATGTCGTTTCGCATGGCAGAGGATGTTTTTAAGCAATCAGAGACGCTTCCAGAGGTCTCTCCAGATAAATTTCTCGAATTTAACCAAATGCTGCAGCAGAATTTGGAAGATCTGCAAAAGAGCAGTGAGGAGAAGCAGCTCATATTCCAACAGAGCCTTTCACAACTGCAAGCTGAAAAAGAAGAGTTGCATAATCAGAGTCAGCAACTTCAGCAGCAGTTTGAGCTTGTTCAAAGGGAGCTGACAGAGAAACGTGGCGAAGCCATTGAGCAGCAAAAGTATCAACAACAGCTCTTGCAACAGTTACAAACATATAAAAGTCAATCGGACACTATTCAACAGCTAACCAATGAGCGAGAGTCTTTTGCACTTGTAAACTCTGATCAAATTCATCAAATTAAATGCTTAGAGCAAGAGCTGAATCAGAAAAAAGACGAAGTAAATATTTTCGTGGAGCAAATGATCGCTTTAGAAACCGAACAATCTTCATTAAAGCATTTGGTTTCTGAGCAGCAAAAAACGCATGAGTTGTTAGAGTCAATAACAAAGGAGCGAGACTCTCTACAAGCTGCTTTAGAGCAAAAAGGATCTCTGTCTGCTTTGGAAAGAGAGCTACATCGCATCAAAGGCCTTTATCAACAGCTGAAGGAGCAGTTTGAAGAAAAAGATCGACTTCTGCAAGAGACGCGTCAATCGCTGTTTATCGCTCAAGAGCAATATGAGGCTGACTTGCTCGTCTATCGAGAAAAGGAGATGGAAGAGGCTTCCAACTTTTTGCGGGCACAAGCTGAAACTCACGACTATATTGCTAAACAAAAAGAGGAGATTGAAGCTTTAGAATCCTTGATTTCCAAACAGGCTTGTTCAGTTGTGTAAAGGATTGATGTCGCACGTGACACGAAGTATTTGGAGGCGACAAGTCCTTGCAGATTGACATATCTTTTTCTTGACTTTAGAGGGGTTTTAATAACAGAACGCTGGTTAGGCCTCGAAGAGGCCGGTACAATTATAGGCCAGGCCGTAAGGCCTTAGCCTTATCCTTCTGTATGTTTGATTTAAAAAACTGGGACTAAAGAGTATATGGAGTGCGGCGACTTGTCGCCGCTTTTTTGCTCGCCTCGAC
>CAZZJE010000148.1:0-6935 GCA_964654295.1 uncultured bacterium
GAAATTCAATTTTTAGCTTTCCACCAAGACTTCTTTGGACCTTTAATCGATTATAAAAAAGATCATCAGGTAGAAATTTCAAAGCTTTTGCCTATCCATAGAAAACTTGTTAGCTTAATTGAACATATCCAAGCTCTCCAACCCGAAGAGAAATGGAAAGACTCGTTTCCAACTGAAGAGATACAAAAGCTCATTTTAGAGTTTGGCGAAGCCCTGCCATTAGATTTAAAAGCAATTCTACATGGTTTAACTCACAAACCAAATAATGAGCCCTTAGATCCCTATATCGTCAGAAACAATTTAACTTGGCTCCTGCAATCTCTCTGTTTACTAGGTTCCCATTCTAAGCTATCTTCTAAAGCCAAAAATTACCCTTTAATTAAAAACCTCTTACAAAAATGTGTCTCTATTCACTCTCCTAATTTGAGAAAAGAGTTAGTTTTTATAGGCTATCAAACACTCAATTCTAAAGAAGCTAAAGAGGTTTTTGTTCAACTTCAAAAGGTTAAATATCAATCACATTTTTTTCTGCCTAATCTAATGAGTGCCTCCTTAGTGGCTCGAGGTGTCGATCCTTCTCTCATTCATAGCCATCTTGCGCCCTATTTGAGACAATTAGACAAAAGGCTTAAAGAGCGATCTCTAAATGAAGCTCTCTATCGATTTATTGCTTATTGCCAGAAAGAAAAAGGCTTACCAAGCCAAGATCTCTCTTATCTTTTAGAAGTTGCATTTCCATTAGATAAAAACAAGGAGCCTCTTATCACAGATAGTAAGCAACTGAAAGAACATCTTGATCTATTGAGAAATATCGGAGAGTTAGCTCGTAGTAAGGCTCTTAAAAAAGAGGCTTTAGAAAAGCATGCAGATCATTTAAGTAGCTATTTCATAGAGCTTTTTAAAAAAATTATCCCTGTTGAAGCTGATCAAGATTTTGCTAAAGGATATGAATTAACATTCAATTCATCACGTCATCCTAAAGCGGTCTTGCAATATGCAGCCTCTCTTAATAAGCTACCTGATCCAGATCGAAAAAATGCTTTAAAGGCTTTAGCAAGCTATGTCTTTTGGGCGGTAAAGGGAGACGAGTCTTTTAGTTTAAGGCGAGTCGATACAGAACAAAACAGGCATCTTCAGGTCGTTTTTGAAAGACATCCAGAACTTAAAAAACGTTGGATTCAAGAGATAAAACAGCCCCTTAACATCGCTGAAAAAAAGCCTGGAGAGCATAAAGTTGATATCAAACAATATTTTTCTACTAAAATTGTCACGGATGAGCATATTGATCTACCAAAGTTTAAAGCCTACCTCACAGGCCAATCTATTGATCCAAAAGACCCTTTAAGTGAAGTGGAACAGCTATTGCAGCAGTCAACAGAGGACTCTTTTCATCAATTAGGGATCCAAGAGCAAACACAGCATCTAGATAAGATTATTAAATTGCTGGAGCTCCCACTAAATCATGAATTCTTACACGATCTCGAAGACTTGAAAAAGATGCTAGAGAAAGGCAAATCAACCGCTCAAGATGTCACAATCCAACTAACGGATCATCCGATCGATTTACTTCTCTGCGGCACAGAAACTTTAGGCAGCTGCCAAAGGGTGGATGGAGACCCAGAACAGAATAAGGGTTTATTGGGTTACTTGCTCGATGGAAAAAACCGACTAATTGCCATTAAAGGAAGGGATGGAAAAATAATTGGACGCTCCCTCTTGCGCCTTGGATGGGATAGCACAAGTAATAGAGCAGTTTTAGTTTTAGCAAGGCTCTATCCAAGCAACCTTGAAAACAGCTACAAAGAAGCAATTATTCATTTTGCTAAAGAGCAAGCAGAAAGGCTAGAACTTGACCTGGTGAGCGTTGAAGTGGGAGGAGGAAATGCTTATCCGAATTCGATTGAGGGTCTTGGAGGGCCTGCTCCTTTTGAATATGTCGATGAAGCCGATAAGATTGCAAATAATGGGGTCTATACAATGCGTCAAGCTCATTATTTGAGGAAGAATTAAAGAGTGCTTTCTGAGGGAAGATTCGCGAAATTGTCGCGGTAGCGAAATTTCACCTCTAGGTTTGGCTGCGACGCCTCTTAAAATAAAACCAGCTCCAGCTAATGATTGAAACAGCAACAGCTGTCCAAAGCAGCCAAGCTGAAGAGCTAAATAGAAGCTTTGTAAAATTAATCAACCTAGAAAGCCACCCCTTTTTGACCTCTTCTACAGAATAGAGCGGGACGGCATGCGTCAGCTCTCCCTTATCGTTTAGAATGTGTAATTCAGCGACTTTTTGATCTTTTTTAACCGGAAGCTGATGAACCTCCCAACGGACAACCGATTTAAGTTTCGGCTCTTCAGCAGGATAATAGCTGACCACAAGCTCATCCTTAGCATAAGTCTGAACAGGCTGCCGAGCACCGGAGAGTTTAATTGCAAAGCGCTGCAGGCCAGGTTTTAAAAGAATTCGCTCCACTTTAGGCTGCTTGAATGCCGCTTCAAACATTTCTTTAGCCTCATCAAACATCTCTGCCCGGTCGGTATGATGCAGCAAGACGGCAATTAAGGTACGCCCATCTTGTCGAGCTGCAGCCACTAAAGTATTTTGCGAAGCCGTTGTCCAACCTGTTTTAACGCCAATGGCTTTAGAATAGTAATGCTTGCCACGTCTTAGTAAGCGATTAGTTTGAACGAGAGGAGAGGACTCTTGCTTATTCGTTTTTGGACGCGTGTATAGCGTTGTCGCCACGATTTGGCAAAAGAGGGGATCTTTTAAAGCCTCTTTTGTCATGATTGCAAGGTCATAAGCGGTTGTTTGATGTTTGGGATGAAAGAGACCATGCGGGTTGTTATAGTAGGTCTGCGTGCAGCCAATCTGCTTAAGAAGCCCATTTACCTCTTCCATAAACTGCGGGATTGTTCCTCCCACATATTGAGCAATAACATTAGATGCATCATCTGCTGAAGCAACCATCATTCCATAGAGCAGATCTTTCAACGAAAGCTCTTCCCCTCGCTTAATTCCCATATGGGAGCATCCAGGCTCCAAGAAATAGGAGGGATGGGTATAGCGAGAGCGTTTTTTCATTTCGGCAGATATCCAAGCCACGCACTCCTGCTCGGCAGGAATCATGACATCTAGCTTGTCTTTAGCTACTTGTAAAGTATAGAGTGCTGTCGCTATTTTTGTAAGGCTAGCTGGTGGGTAAAGTTGCTGACTGTTTTTCTCATAGAGAATCGCGCCTGTTTCAGCATTCATTAAAATCGCCGCTTCGGCTTGCAGGGAGAAATTTAGCGTGGATGCAAAAAGGGAATTTTCCACTCCAATTCCAACTAAACAGAGAAAACTAAGAAGTAGTAGACTCAACCAACTGATATACATAGTCCTTATAAATTATTTTACTTACTATTTAGTTGAGACGGAATTTAAAAGCTCTTCTTATTATCATGACCGCATGATAATGCACTCTCCGGAATAGATCAAGCAATTAAAAATGAGTGCAAGCCCTTATTTTTTTGATATCTAATCTTTCGCTTCACATCAAACGTTATTAATTAATTACACCAACAACAACCATTCCAATAAAAAATCAAAAACAAAATAAATATAGACATTATATTATAATATATATATCATTTGGCTTTTTCCAATTAATTTAAGGCTAATTTATGAGTTCTATCCCCCCTAATTTGCCTCCTTCAGAGAGTGCTACCCAAGGCCCTACAAAACGGCCAGCGAAAAGACAAAGAACAGATCAAAGAGAGGAGCCTTCTCAAGCATTATTGTATGAAATCTTACAGCGCCAAAAAGATTTCGAAGGCATTCTACAGGAGTTTAAGGGTACTTTACAACAAATGGGACAACGGATAACTAGTCTAGAATCTAAACAAGAAGACATCTTAACTAAAGTAAACACAGCTTCCTCAAGTCGTATTCAATCGACAAACACTTCTATAAGTTCTCCTAATGGTTTCAATAGCCTAGAAATATCAAATATAAGTAAAAAAGCAAGAGCTTTACTTGATGAAGGAAAATTACCAGAGGCTGAGGCTGAATTTGTAAAAGCTTTAGCTCTCCCTGGTGGACAACAAGATCTCTTCACCGTTAGTTGCTATGCTGACACTTTACGCCAGCTAAAAAAATTCCCGGAGGCTGAAGCCGAATATAAAAAGGCCTTAGCGCTTCCTGGTGGACAGCAAAATTTCTTTACCGTTAGTAAATATGCTGACACTTTACATGCACAATTAAAATTCCCGGAGGCTGAGGCTGAATTTGTAAAAGCTTTAGCGCTCCCCGGTGGGCAACAAGATCTCTTCACCGTTAGTCGCTATGCTGACAATTTACGCCAGCTAAAAAAATTCCCGGAGGCTGAGGCTGAATTTGTAAAAGCTTTAGCGCTCCCTGGTGGACAACAAAATCTCTCTATTGTTAGCCGTTATGCTTACACTTTACACGCACAAGTAAAATTTCCAGAGGCTGAGGCTCAATTTGAAAAGGCTTTAGCGCTACCTGGTGGACAACAAGATCTCTTTACTATTCACGGTTATGCTCAAACTTTACACCTGCTAAAAAAATTCTCGGAGGCTGAAGCTGAGTTTAAAAAGGCCTTAGCGCTTCCTGGTGGACAGCAAAATTTGTTGATTTTAAGCAGTTATATCAGCACTTTGCACCTGCTAAAAAAATTCCCGGAGGCTGAAGCTGAATTTATAAAGGCCTTAGCGCTTCCTGGTGGACAGCAAAGCCTCTATACCGTTAGTAACTATGCTAACACTTTACGGCTGCTAAAAAAATTCCCAGAGGCAGAAGCTGAATTTAAAAAGGCTTTAGCGCTTCCTGGGGGACAACAAAACCGCTTTATTCTTAGTCGCTATGCTGACACTCTACAGGCACAAGGAAAATTACCAGAGGCTGAGACTCAATTTAAAAAAGCCTTAGATCTTCCTCGTGGAGAAAAAGATCTCTTTACCGTTAGCCGTTATACAGAAAATATCTATCTGCAAGGAAAATTGGATTTCGAAACAACAGCGGCTGAATTCAAAAAAGCTTTAAATTTACCTAAGGGACAGCAAGATCTCTTTACCGTTAGTCGTTATGCACTTATTCTAAGCCAACAGGGAAAATTTGGAGAGGCTGAGGCTGAATTCAAAAAAGCTTTAGCTCTTCCTGATGGGCAGCAAGATCTCTTTGTTGTGAGTCATTACGCAGAAACTCTACGTGCACAAGGCAAACTAAAAGAAGCCGAAGCTGAATTTAAAAAAGCTTTAGCTCTTCCTGGTGGACAGCAAGATCCCTTTACTGTTAATCAATATGCTCAAACTTTAATCCAGCTCATACAAAGCTTTGTACCTAGTCAACCAGCTTAAAAGTGATAAAAGCAGCGCCAAAATAAAAAATGAGGAATACATGACTGTTTTGGCCTGCATCTTGCTTATTACCTAGATATTCCGTGGAACGAAGATGGAAACTAGGGAGCAGACCATGAACAACTTAGCTGCATTGGAAAAACATTACAAAAAATTCTCAAGCGACCTAGCCCAGTGGCTTCCGGAAGGAATCATCCATGTGGATATCTCCCTGCTCCATCGGCTCAATCTGCTGAATTATCACCATTTAGATCGCTATGACCCCGCTTTAACTCGCTACTTTCAAGCCATAGAGACGCATGAAAAAATCACGCTTTTAAACGAAGAGTTTGTCGTCTGGATTGTCCCCGAACATGTTGGCAGCCTCTCGATTACATACACCTTAATTGCCACCAATCCCGATGAAAATCCCCATTTGGAAATGGCGTTTGCCACCTCTGGCGTCTATAACACTTCGCGGCTTGTCTTACGTATCCTAGAAAAATATCTGCATGAAATTCATGAAAATGAGGAGGCTTTACGAGAGCTGAAAAAACAACTCGAAGCCGAATAAGCTTCAAAAAAGATATTTAACTAGAATTAAGACATTTGAGTTATTTTCTCTCATATAATCTACATGATCCATCACTTTTCGAATAAAATAGATGCCGTAGCCGCCGACATGAGGATCCTCTTTTCTTCCTCCTTGTCGATGCGCTAAGGGGTCGTATGGAATTCCATAGTCTCGAATTAAAATGCGTAGCTCTTTTCCCGGAATCCCCTCGCAGCTTAAATCGAGAGTCCCCTGACGATGGGGGTAAGCATAATAAATGACATTAACTAAGGCCTCTTCTGCCGCAAGGACAATCTGTGAGGTCATACGATTTGAAAATCCAACATGATTGGCGCTATCATGCACCCATTGCAGCATCTCATGCAATTTATCAAGTGAAGCAGAGTAGGTCTTCATATTTCTACCAATAATTCTTCAGGTAGTCCGCAATCTTACGCGCTAACAGTTGGTTAAGAGGGCGAAAAGCAGCCTCATAAGCGGCATCATAATCACTTACTTGTCCTAGAGAATAGATATTAACGGCGTTCCGGCTGGAGTAGTAGTCATGATCAAAATCGACGCTTGCAGTAATTAATACTGCAGGAACAACAACTTGCGACTCTGAATCAAGAACAGTTACTTCAGCAACAGCATTTAATCGAGTTTCGGTTGGGATCAGAGAGTGGGTTCTTCGATTTTGACGATTGCGATAGTATCTGAAACCTATATTATTCTCTCCAACTTCAACTAAACGCACTTGTAGCGTTAATTCACCCCCAGATTGACAATAGTCAAATTTACCTGTCGCCGTCAACTCCTGAATGAGAGCAGTGGTCAATTCGCCTCGCAAATCGCCTTCTACATAGGGAACATTGATTGTGCTCTGTTGCAATAAAGATTCTCCGTTTCCAGAACGGTAGCCGCAGGCGGTTAAAAGGAGGAAGAGAAAGAAAAGGGGGATGGGACGCATAGTGGGTAAATTCCTACTTCTGGAGTTCTCTAATCGCACATTAAATCAAGCTTTATTTATGTAGCTCGAATTGGCCGA
>CAZZJE010000149.1:0-6906 GCA_964654295.1 uncultured bacterium
ATGACACTGTGCAATAGCTTGCAAGCCCTCTAAACCTTCCAGTACGGTCACATCGGGACAGCGTTGACGTAAGTCAGCGGCTGCTTTAGGGCAATAGAGGGCAACAAGCTTCACTTGAAATTCGTGCAGCTGCTGCTCCAAAATTTGGCTGTTTTTTTGCGCAGCTAGGGCGACCACTTTTATCTTCTCTGGCCCTAGGTGGCGTGCAACGGTTAGAGTGCTTGTTCCAATGGAGCCGCTGCTGCCTAAAATTGCAATCTTTTTAGCTGTCATAACGTTTCTTTAAGTGGAGGGTTGACAGGAGTTTTAGAAAAATTTAAATAGCGGACAAGGAGACCTCGCCTTGGATGCAAGAGAGCGATGAGGAGATAGACGAGAGTTAAGAAGGAGACAACCAATCCAGCGGTTGAGAGAGCTAGGCCGTAGACAGAGAGCAGATGGCGGGCAAAGGCAACGCCTATTGTCGCGGAAGCAATTCCAATGAGCAGTGCCCAGCCACAGACGCCAATCAAGCGGTTGCTACATAATCGGGCCGCTAAGACGGGAGCGGTTAGAAAGGCAAGGATCATCAAAACACCTACAGCGCGAAAGGCTCCGACTACAGTCAATGAGGTTTGAATCATCAGAAGATAGTTGAACCATAAAGGATTGATTCCGATTGCACGTGCAAAACCTGGGTCAAATGTTGTTAGGCTAAATTCTTTGAAAAAGAGAAAAGTGATCAAAATATTCCAGCCTGCAATGCCCCAAACGAGAGCGCAGTCGCTTAGCTGCAGGGCATCGACATTCCCCATCACTGCTTCTGTTCCAATGTGAGCATTGCGAGTCCAGAGGGTGACACAGATAATTCCTAAGGCAAAGAGGGCGGTAAAGACTAATCCAATACTGGCATCCTCTTGCAATCCAGCAAAGCGTGTTAGGCTCTCGGTGAGAAATGTTGTCAAAAGTCCCATGGCTAATGAAGCCATCATTAAAATAGGCAGATTAAGCTGTAGGTGCTCATGGTCAGAATGAAGAGATTGTCCCCAAATAAATGCCAAAGCGATGCCAAGTAGAATGGTATGCGAGAGGGAGTTAGCCAGCATGGTCATCTTACGTAAAACTAAAAACGTGCCAAGTAAAGCGCTTGAAAAAGCGATTCCGCTTAACGTCAGGAGCTGGATTTCGTCGGGAGCTAGCTGCTCGAAGCTTAAATTTCCTGTTACAAACAGCCATAGACGTTGGAATAAAACGATAAAAAACTCTCCAAATGTCACGCCATAATAGGGATGAATCGTCATGCCTCTAATCTCCTCCCAGCGTTGGTATCGGTTGGCTATGGGGATCGCGCTTGGGATCTTTTAACAACAATGTTAGCTCTTTTTCTAGTTCAGGGGTTAAAATATGCTCCATCTCTTCGGCGCTATGGTGCACACGCTCGGCTCCGACGCCTAAGTAGTCGGCTAAATAGACCTCCCACAGACGATGCAAACGAACAATTTTAGCTGCTCGATGAACCCCATCGGAAGTGAGTAGATAGCGTCCTGATGGCTCGGAAGTGATCCATCCGTTGCGCTTTAGATGGTGTAGAAGACGAGTCGTTTTAAACTTAGAAAACCCGAGGCGGAAGGCGATTTCATCGATCGAAGCAGCCCTATAAGGCCCATGGCGCCAGAGAGCTTTTAGTAGGTTCTCTTCGGCACAGCGCTGGCGAAAGTGGTAGATGCGCACCACTCTCCATAGCAAGCCGCGTTCGGGAGCAAACAGCAGCGAGAGCGCACATATTCCGGAGGCAACTAAGATGATCATGGGACCAGTAGGCAGGGAGAGACGAGCGATATCACTCGCTTGTGCTTTTAACCAGACTCCCAAGCTGACAGAGAGGTAGTTGCCGACAAGGCCGCTTAAAAGGCCGAACAGCCCTGCTAAAGCAAACATTGTCCCAAGTTTTTGGGTGTATTGCCTAGCTGCTGCAGCGGGAGCAATCAGCATGGCAGACATTAAGACGACGCCGACCGAGCGGATGCCGATTGCAACGGCTAACGCTAGCCAGAAGAGAGTGAAGAGATCGATCAAGCGAACAGATAGCCCGGCGCTTTTAGAAAAATCGCGGTCGAAGGTCGTTGCCAAGAGCTCTTTATAAAAGAGGGCAATTCCTAGCATGGTGATAAGAGAGAGAACGCCATATAAAAGAATGTGAAAATCTCCCATTGTCGCCGCTTGTCCATAGAGGTAGGCTTCAACTTGCCTATAGAGACCAGATTGGCTAAATTGGACAAAGCTAGCTAGCAAGACACCAACGCCAAAGAAAGCAGAGAGTGTGAAGCAGAGCGCAGCGTCGGCTGGAACTTTAAGAGAGCGCAAGAGGGGTAGGGCGGCGGCAGCTAAAAGGATGGTAGCCAAGCCTCCCAACATCATCCATAGCGGAGCACTGACACAAAATGAGCAGATTGATTCCCATAGAGAAAGCAAGAGGACACCTAGAATGACTCCTGGATAGGCGGCATGGGAGAGAGTCTCCCCAACGAGTGACTGACGTCTTAGAAAGACGATGACTCCAGTCAGACCTGCAGCTAGGCACATGAACATCGATCCAAGAGTTGGGCCTCTTAAAACCGGATCTGTAAAGAAGCTCCATAGGGAGAGAGATTGCATGGCACGGCCTCCTAACTCAAAGAGCGATCCCGCTGTTTTTTTGACGGGAGAGTTTGAGGACAGTGTCAAAAAGAAGGGGACTCTTTCCGTAGGCGCTGTCGAGTGTACCTGCGTGGAAAACCTCTTCCACTGGACCAGCTGCGACGAGACGCATATTTAAAATAATGACCCAGTCAAAATAGTTTTGAACAGTGCTTAGGTCGTGGTGTACGACGAAGAGTGTTTTGCCATGCTCCTGCATCTTTTGCATCAGCTGCATAATCACTCGTTCGGTAGCCATATCGATTCCGCTAAAGGGCTCATCGAGAAAATAGATGTCAGCCTCTTGCATGAGCGCCCGAGCTAAAAAGGCACGCTGCTGCTGGCCACCGGAGAGCTGGTTAATTTGACGGTCAGCATAAGCGCTCATGCCAACTTTAGCTAAGTAGTCATCCGCGGCCATGCGGTCAGCCTGCCTTGGCCAATGGAAGAGACCTAAGCGAGGATAGCGTCCCATGAGGACTAGGTCGCGAACAGTGATAGGGAAATCCCAGTCGACACTCTCTCTTTGGGGAACATAGGCGATGCGCTGCCTCTGCTGCTGTAGACTCTCTCCAAGAAAGAGCACTTTTCCAGAAGCTGGGGGCACGAGCCCCATGGCTGTTTTAATTAGAGTGCTTTTGCCAGCTCCGTTTGGCCCGATGATCGCCACGAGTTTTCCTTGCGGAATGGCGAGGTTAACCTCCCATAGCACAGGGGTCTTTTCATAATGAACCGTCAGGTCAATGGTCTGTAGAGCTAGTTGGTCACTGTTGTTCAAAGGAGCATCCATTGTGGGGCAAATATTTAGCAATTGTATGAACGTTATGCAGAATCATCGTAGCATAGGTGCTGCCAGGAGATCCCGGGCCTCCCATGGCGTCGGCATAGAGAGCCTCTTTTGCAATGCAGAGATGTAATCCCTTTTGACTGCCAGCATCGACGATTTTACGAATGGCATCTTGTGTGAGATTAGATTCTGGAAAAATGACTTCAATATGATATCGGGCCATATGATCAATCATCTCTTGAATATCTGTCGCGCTGAGCTGGCTGTCAGGAGCTAACCCTTGTGGGGCTGTAAAGCGTTCGCGCCAAGCTTCGTTCTGCTCTTCTCCCGACTCCGATAGATAGGCTCTAGCAAAATAGTTAAAGGCATCATGGCTGGTGACAAGGTAGCGTTTGTGAGCAGGGATCGCTTGCAGTGTGTCAAAGGCTTCTTGATGCGCTTTAGATAGAGACTCTTTAGCTTTTTTAGCATTTGCTTCATAAAGCTGTCGATGTTCGGGGTCGCGCTGGCTTAACGCTTCGACAACGACTGGTAACATTTCACTCCATAGTGAAATATCCATCCAAATGTGTGGATCGACTTGTCCTTTGAAATAGAGGATTCGGCTGGGATCTTGTTTAAAAAGGATGTCTCCTATTCCAACTGCTTTGGGGCTCTGATGCAAATAGCTTTGTAGGCTAGGGCCATGTTCGAGTCCTAGTCCATTAAAGAAAATGAGGTCGGCCCGGTTGAGCTTCTCGTCATCTCCCTTTACAAGCTGATACGAGTGTGGGTCTAGTTCACCTTCGATCAAAATCCAAGTGACGATGCGATCTCCACCCACCTGCCGCACGATATCTCCAATCATCGCAGTTGTTGCGAGGACACGCAGCTCTGGCCCCGCTTCCATCCAATGCCTCAACTTTTGATGACGCTCTTCCATCTGGGACGAGCTACAGCCGACGACATAGCAGCTGAGGGTAAATAAGAAAATTAGATCAAATAGACTTTTAACCACCATGGCTACTACCTTCCCTTTGGCCAAGCTTCCAAAGAAGCTCATAGCTATAGATTCCATAGCGGCAGCCGCAGGTAAAGTTGACATGAATGCCATAGCGTCCGATGGATCGGATACGTGTCGCACTGACTTCTGCTTGAGGGATTTTGCTTTTGTTTTCGCAAGCAGCGCAGGGACAGTGGCTTTGTAAATCGGCTAAATGGTGGCGAGTGACTGTTCCATCGCTCCATCGAATGCCAAAATGCCAATTATCTAACTGGATAAGCTCTTTAGCGATTGGAACTGTTGGCGCAGCTGTTTTCATGGCATTGATTTCCAAATTAACTCTAACTGAGGTTGATTACTATCTAATGTCTCGATCTCTTGGATGCAGCGCTTAGACAAATCGAGGAGAGTTTGAAGGCTCTCACTCATTTGAGCTGGATCCCTTAGGAAAGGAGAGCGGCCTAAGTCGGCAGCTCGACCCAGCTCCGGGTCTAATGGGATGCGTGCTAGCAGGGGAGCCTCTAGCTCGGCTGCCAGCTTTTCTCCTCCTCCTTTTCCAAAGAGGGCAACAGCTTCTCCACTGCTCTTTTCTCGATAATAGCTCATATTTTCAACAATTCCAAGGATTGGAATGTGTAGCTGTTTAAATAGTGTTGCAGATTTGCGAACGTCTAAAACAGAGATTTCTTGGGGAGTTGTCACTAATAGTGCAGCATCTATTTTTAGTTGCTGGCCTAAAGTCAGTTGGATATCTCCGGTTCCGGGCGGAAAGTCAATGAGTAGATAGTCGAGTTCGCCCCAATCGACACCTTCAATAAAATGGCGGATAAAGCGATTAGCAATAGGAGCGCGTACGCCGGCAGCCTCTTGCTCTTTTTGGAAGTAAGCCATTGAGAGCATAGAGATGCCATGGGTGAGCGCAGGGATAAGCCGCCCATTTTTTTGAGCAGGCATGCGATCTTCGGGTAGCATCTTACGCATCGATGGGCCATATAGATCACTATCTAATATACCAATGCGATAGCCTTGTTGTTTTAATGCTAATGCTAAATAAGCAGTAATAAAAGATTTTCCAACTCCGCCTTTTCCAGCAGCAATTGCTATAATATGATGAACTCCATTTAAAGGCGGTAAATCTTCATCTTTAGAAGGTGCAGAATACATAGGTAATGGCATTGAAGATCTCCTTAATAATGGACATATAGAAAATGGAAGTGTAACATTGCTCTTTTTTCACCGCAAAACTTTCCTTAGTGACTATGCAATTTAGGAGAGAAAAAGAGTATGAAACTAACTTTTTTCATGTTTTTATGTTGCGTGAAAATCTAATAATATATAAATTCGCGTTAAATAAAGTTAAAAGGCTTACAGATTAGTCACAATCAGCGGTGATGAATCAGAAGTCTTTCAAAACCTAAACAGTAGCTTTTTTTAACAAGTAAAAGCTATTTTTTTATTCAAACAAAACACGCAGTAAGGAAGGTGTGTAATGACAACGCATAAGAAAGCAGTCACCGAAGTGGAATTAGAGCGTTTAATCAAAACGGCAATGGATAAATTAGGCGTTAATAAAGAGAGCGCATTATGCCGTTATATCCCATCTCCAACAGGTGGCTATGTTCACCATTTTACGCTTCGCAAAATGAAAACTGTTAATCCAGAGCAGCTTGCATGTTGGATTGAAGATCATATTCTTAAGGCTGATAAGCCTCGTAATGTTGCTCCAAAGCAGCGCGCAGCACGCGGTTCCCGTAAGCCTCGTCACCAGATGCTTTTTTCTAAAAATGATATTGAGCGTCTTTTAAAATTAGCTATTCTTTCTAATGATAAAGAAATTATTCGTAAGTTATCTCCTCAAAAAGATTTAAAATCCATTAAGCGCGAATTGCTCGCCTCTATTCGTCATAACCGTGTGGAGCAAGATCTCTGGACAACTTATTCTGAATTAGTTAACGCGATCTCTCATTCCAACAACTCCGCACAGTTACAGCCAGTCGGCGCAGACAGTGGTTATGGCCGCGGTCTGAATGGCGCTGATTTCTAATTTCTGCTTTAAAGCTTAGAATCTTCTCGTCTAATCCAGGGTTATACATGGCTGTTTCCCTGGATTTTTTTTGTTAGATCTAGCCATTCTATCTATCTAAAAAAGTTTTTAGAATATTCAATATAAAGTCTCTTTAATTGATGGGCTCTAGAATCGAGCTTTCAAGCAAGAATTAACGATGAAAAGATAATAAAATATAACGATAAGCGGTTTACAGATTGGCGTGAAATTCATTAATTGTATTTACGTAATCGTTCAGTTACCTAACAAAAGTTACTTTTATTGATTCAACACAGGCACAAAGTCTCAAAGACACGAAGATAACGATTAAACTGTTTAAAAAGTGTCATTTAAAATGTATTTCTTCGTGTCTTTGAGACTTTGTCAACAATTCCCGCTGAGCATTTTTTCCTAGGGAAAAAATTTATCTCTTCGTAA
>CAZZJE010000150.1:0-6836 GCA_964654295.1 uncultured bacterium
TAAGATTTATATGTGCATTGGGCCTCATAAGACAACAATTTTGCAATTACCTCTATAGTTTAGACGTTTTTATGCAAGCTTGTTGAGGTTATTAGTGGTGTAAGGCCCAATTCTACAATCCCTGAAACTCTGTGTAAAAACAATAAACTTGTTTCATTTCCTGGCTTTAAAAATCTTTCTAAAGGCAAATTTAATACCTGTGGTAATAGAATGCGCACACGGGCACGAAGGAATTGGGACACGAGGGAAGATGGATACAGGGAGAAGGAAAAACTCGATTTCAATTTAGCTTTTTTTTTCGATCCGTTATGATACCCTACTTTATTTTAAACCACTTTTATCTACCCTGAGGAGACTATGACTCAAGAGCGCACCCTTTCCATCATTAAACCAGATGCTGTCGGCAAAAACCATATTGGCGATGTGATTGCTCGTTTTGAACGTGCCGGTTTACGCATCGTTGCTGCCAAAATGGTCCATTTAACACGCGAACAAGCCGAAGGTTTTTACGCTGTTCACCGCGAGCGCCCATTCTTTAACGATCTCGTTAGCTTTATGTTGACTGGTCCAGTGGTTGTAATGGTATTAGAAGGCGATGACGCAATCAAAAAAAATCGCGACATCATGGGAGCCACCGACCCCAAAAAGGCAGCACCAGGAACGATTCGCGCTGACTTAGCCCAGTCAATTGATGAAAATGCTGTCCATGGCTCCGATAGCCCTGAAACAGCAAAAGTAGAAATTGCTTACTTCTTCAAGAATGGCGATATCTGCCCACGCACACGTTAAACTATGCTCTTACTTCTCGATAACTTCGACTCATTTACCTATAACATCGTTCACCTCTTTGCAAAATTGGGTCAACAAATAGAGGTTATACGAAATAGCGCAGCCATCGAGAAGTGCATCCAACGAAATCCATCGGCACTTATCATCGGTCCTGGTCCCGGCACGCCTAAAACAGCTGGGATCTCTATTCCTCTGATGCGCCACTTTATGGGAAAAATCCCTATCCTCGGCGTCTGCCTCGGACATCAATGCCTGGGAGAGCTTTTTGGCGGCGAAACCATTCGCGCCAAACATCCCATGCATGGAATGGCCAGCCAAATCAGCCATACCCAATCTCGAATTTTTGAAAATATTCCGCAACATTTTACAGCCATGCGCTATCACTCTCTCGTCGTCAACCGTTTTAACCTTCCCACCTGCCTGCGTA
This sequence comes from uncultured bacterium, assembly GCA_964654295.1. Taxonomy (GTDB): domain Bacteria; phylum Chlamydiota; class Chlamydiia; order Chlamydiales; family JABDDJ01; genus CAZZJE01. The sequence goes on from CAZZJE010000150.1 coordinate 1,217, forward strand.
TCACCGCTGAAACAACAGAGGGTGAAATCATGGGTCTGGCGCATGAAACGCTTCCGATCGAAAGCGTGCAATTCCACCCCGAATCTGCCGGTTCAGAATATGGTGAATTGCTATTTCGAAATTTTTTAGATTATTGTATGACCAGTGCCTCCCAACGAATTTAACAAGGAAATCGATATGTCATATTGGCTATCTTCTCTTATTTGCTGCTTTTTGATGCTTTTTGCATCCTGTTATGCAGCTGAAAACGAGCAACAATACACTCTTGCGATTATCAAACCAAATGCTGTCGCGAATAACCATATTGGAGCTATTTTAGATCGATTAGAATCCAAAGGTCTAAAGATTAAAGCCTTAGAAATGATACAACTAACTCCAGCCCAAGCTCAAGAATTCTATAAAGAGCATCACGAGCGTCCTTTCTATCCCGATCTGGTCAAATTTATGACTTCAGGTCCGGTTGTTGTTCTCGTCTTAGAAGGCAAAGATGCTGTCACTAAAAATAGAGAGATCATGGGCGCTACCGATCCTAAAAAGGCTGCAGCTGGCACCATTCGGGCTGATTTTGCAAAATCATTAACAGAAAACGCGATTCATGGCTCTGACAGCCCTGAAAGTGCACGACGAGAAATTCTATTTTTCTTTCCCGCCTTCCCTTTCCAATAAGCCATCTATAACTTAAAGCCTTCGCCTAAATAGGTACGCCGCACGTCGGGGTTGCTCACCAGCTCCTCGACGCTGCCTGAACAGAGCACTTTTCCTTCAAACACTAAATAGCTACGATCAACTGTTTCAAAAATTTCACGGGCATTATGGTCTGTGATCAAGATACTAATCCCCTTTTTTGCCAAAAGGCAAATCAGCTCTTTGACCTCCTGCACCGAGATAGGATCAATATTAGCAAAAGGCTCATCTAGCATCAGTAGCTTGGGAGAAGTCACTAGCGCTCGAGTAATTTCTAGCCTGCGCCTCTCTCCGCCCGACAAAGTGCAAGCCTTTTTCTTGGCAAGCTTTGTCAAATGCAGCTCTTCTAGTAACTCGGCCAAACGCTGCTTTCGTTCGATAGCTGTGATCGGCAAGGTCTCCAAAATACATAAAATATTCTCTTCGACGCTCATTGCCCGAAAGATCGATGGCTCTTGAGCTAAATATCCCATTCCCATACGAGCGCGAGCATCCATCGACAGCTTGGTCACACAGCTTTGCTTAAAGAGCACTTCGCCAGCATCCGGTCGAATTAACCCAACAGTCATATAAAAAGCGGTTGTCTTCCCAGCCCCATTTGGACCTAACAAACCGACAATCTCTCCTGTAGCTACGGCAAAGGAGAGACCGTCTACGACAGCTCGACCGCCATAGCTCTTCCGAAGCCCTTTAACTTCCAACAACAGCTGATCAGACACACTACTTCCCTGCTCTTTCATGACTCTTTAATGCTCCTTGGCCAGATGGAGACATCTGAAAACGTTTTTTAAAGAGCTCGACCTCTTGCTCTCTGAAAACAAATTGCACGTCCCCCTCTCCTTTAATTGTCTCTTTTCCTTGATGCGGCCCACGTGAAATGCTTAGCCTCGGAGCGCTCATCTGTAAATTATTCACACGATCAAAGAAAAGTACCCGTCTTTTGGGATCTAAACTTGAAAAACGCATTTGTCTTGTTTCCGGATAAAATTCTACCAGATCAGCCAACGCATATTGCTGTACATCGGTTTCGGAGCCAAGAGGTTGTTTATAGCTATTATGCATGCGCACATTACCACATAGAATAATTTTGCATGGTTTGGGACGTAGCCCAATCATATCATACTCAATTTTGGCTTTGTCAGCATAAATCCTGCCATAGCCATCTTCAAACAGCAGCTGTTTAGCTTCTTCAACCTGATTTTCACTGTTTTTCGGGCTATGCAGTGTCGTAAATAGCTCATCATGATGAATTGAAACAACTCCATAACAGGTCAAACAGTGCGTTGTCGTCGGATCGCCTCGATAAAGGAGATGGGTCACTCCCTCTGTTTCTATCCCTTTCAGCTGCCACATCCCTTCAAAACGATGCCGCTTCAGACTCACCTTTTGATCGCATCTTAAATCCCCATAACCTGGATGATGAAGCTCGACCTCTTTCTGCAGTTCAAGAATCTCTTCTGGCACTCGCCACACTAAACGCTCACACTCTACCTGCATAACCTCTGAAGCTGCTGGAGACTCTTTTACAGCGGCTCGATGCGAAGCAACCAGCTCACCTTTAATCGCCTCACCCGAAATCACCCGTTCAGGCAGATTAAGGGTAAGATAGCGAGCGAAAAGGCAATCTCCCGTGGCCGTCTTGACACTACAGAAATCAGTTAACTGCTGCCGAGTCAAAACAATTTGAGCCGGCTGGCGTGTTAAAGAAGCTGCGGATGAAGACTGCTCCTGATCTAAACTACTATAGGTTGCATGGTCTGCTTGAATCGTATAGAACCCCTCTTCCGCTAAAGCAACCTCTCCATCTAAGTCTAACGTTTCCAGTTTGAATCCTCTCCGTTCTCCGCTGCCTGCCGTCTCTTTTATCTGCAGATCCATCTTTTGCCCAGATAAAGCAATCGCTCGGTTTTTTGCTCGATCTGGCCTGATATAGCGTATATAGGGAGCTTTAGGAGAGCCTTCAAAATGACCCGTTAAGGTTGCTAAATTAAACTGTGCATATTGGCTACTCAAGGTCGCTCCATCCCACCAATCGACTGTAACATCTTCTTTTAACGTGATCAGAGGCTGCTTGAGTCCCTCCTGCTGTGGCTCGAGGGTGACTTGGGCTGCTTTCAAAACACCAAGCTCATGATCTATTGTCACGCTGCCATTTAGCTCGATCATCCGGTTAGAGCATTGTGCCTCTTTGGCTTCTAAATTGATATCGGATGCCTGTAAACTGTGCTGAGAAAAAAATTGGCTGCATACCATCCAAATTGGCAAGAGAAGATAGCCATAGCTTTTCATAAACTTCCTACCTGCTGCATATGCATACTGCCTTCAATTTCTTTCGCCTGCCAATTATGCTCTTTTGACCGCAAGGGCAGCTCCACATATGCTGCTTTTAACTGATAGATCGGTTTAAATAGGGCAAAAGACTCCGGAAGCTGGCTGCCTGGCAGTGTCCCCTCTTCTAACCAAACATCTTGTGCATTTAACAAGTCGTCGTGATAGGCATAAAATGCTTTTTCGGCCTTAATGTGCCGCAGCTGCTGCGTATAGAACGACTCTTGATCTGAAGCAGCTATCTCTTCTTGGATCCATGCATTTACTTGAGTTAACTCTTCCATCAGCTGATGCCCCTCCTCTTCTTTAGATAAGGTTAGAAGCACGCGGTCAGCATGTAGGCGTATGGCCAACTGAGGATCAGGCTGATGATGCAAAAGGTCGCGGCGCATTCCCAATCGTTCATGCATCGAAGAGCTAGCTTTCGACACCTTGCTACTCGAATAAGTTGGCTGAGCTGTCTGCTGCAGCCGCAGATAGCGTTCTACAGCTGCAGAGTCAACTCTTCCTATCCAAACCAGAAGAATCAGCATCCCAGCTACTGCCAAGAGGCTGATTAGATAGGCGCTTAAATAGGAACGAGCCACCTGCAACCGTCTCATCATCTTAATAACTTTTCTGTGTGGCTTGATAAATCGCCAGCAAAACATCGAGTAGCTGCGGGAGATCTTTTAGATAGAGCATCGATGCAGCATCGCTTAAGGCCCGATGCGGTTCAGGATGAACCTCCATATAGAGAGCATTGGCACCTGCTGCTACAGCCGAACGTGCCAACAAAGGAATAAATTGCCTCTGTCCACCTGAAACTCCATCGTTAGCACCCGGCAGCTGAACCGAATGGGTCGCATCAAAGCAGACAGGATAACCCATCTCTTGCATGATCGGAATCGAACGGAAATCGGAGACAAGGTTATTATAGCCAAATGTCACGCCGCGATCTGTCAATAAGATCCGTTGGCTGCCCGATTCGACGATTTTAGCAATCACATGCTTCATATCCCAAGGTGCCATAAATTGCCCCTTTTTAACATTGATCACTGCTTTAGTCTTAGCGGCAGCAACCACTAAATCTGTCTGGCGGCATAAGAAGGCAGGAATCTGAATGATGTCACAAACCTCTGCCGCTGCTTTCGCTTCATCCGGAGTATGTACGTCGGTTAAAATGGGGAGACCGGTCTCTTTTTTAATCTTATCTAAGATCTGCAGTCCTTTTTCTAAGCCTGGCCCACGGTAAGAACTGATCGACGTGCGGTTAGCCTTGTCATAACTTGACTTAAAAATCAGGTTAATAGGCTTTCCGGAGCAGATTCTTTTTAATTCTGTCGCAATAAATAGTGCCTCTGATTCTTCCTCCAAAACACAAGGGCCAGCAATAAGCGCCAAAGGAGCATCTTTGCCGATGATGAAATTTTTAAAAAATAGGTTATGCATGAAAAACTCCAACTTGTTGCAGCAACTGCGTTGCATAGGGAAACTCAGCCACCTTTTGGGCTGGATCTTGAGCCAATTGAGCTGCTAAAGGTTCTAAATAGATCAATTCATCCGAGTGGGGTAGCCCCACTGTTTTAGTTAAGTCAAGAAGAGGTCTCACAACAAAAAGTCGCTCCTGCCAGCGCGGATGAGGCAGCAGCAGTTCCAAACTGCTCCATTGATGCTCGCCGTAAATGATTAAATCGAGATCAATCGCCCTTGGTTCATCTCGGAGCTTGGGGCGTTTCCCTAAGCTAAACTCTATTGTTTGCAGCTGCAGCAAAAGAGCTAGAGGATCAAGCTGGCAATCGAAGCGGCAAACGGCATTAAGATAGTCAGATTGGGGAATGGAAGAAATAGGCGCTGTTCGATAGCATTTAGACACTTGAATATTACCCTGATCGGCTACCTTTCTAAGTTTCATCACAGCAGACATAAAGAGATCGAGTGTCTCAGGGAAATTTCCTCCCAACGCGACATATGCTGTTGCAAATTGCATGTAAACATCTCCCCTTCAAGCCAAATAGTTTAGCAGAGCGTAAAGATCGCTGCACGGAAAAAGCGTGCGAGATTGTCTAAAGGCTTGGCTTTATCTCTCCCGCAGCCTTGCTCCCTACCTTTTTTCGTGCCCGTGTGCGTGCCCGTGCCCGAATAAAATAATTAAAAAACCCGAATTATTTTGCTCTAAAGCACGAACAAAGCAATTAATTCGACACATTGAAAAAAATGAACAATCTTTGTTTTTTTAGTTATTATTAATTTTTACCATTCAAATGTTGATACAAATTATCATTTGTAATATGGTATATTTATTTTATTTATCAATTTGAGGATTATGTCAGTCCCATCTTTTTCTCGAGAGTCGTCATTCCCCCTTATAAACTACTCAATTCCCTGTTCCCATGGGCGGATTGTTACACCCACATTGTCCGACTTTATTCCATCGAATCTGGCCGTTGAAGTGTTTAATCCGCTCGAAGTGGAAGAAATCAGCCTTGCTGTTCAGTCGGCAGAAAATGCTGCGAAATCTCTGAAAGAGGCCTACCAAAAATTCAAGAAGCTGAACTCTAAAGATCCAAATCGCCCCCTCTATTTTAAAGCGTGCTACTATTATGCCTTCAAATTCTTTGAATCACTT
>CAZZJE010000151.1:0-6793 GCA_964654295.1 uncultured bacterium
CGCCAGCGACAAAGCCAAAGCGATGGTTATTTAGCAAGGCGCGCTGGATCGACCCTTTGGGATTTGCATAGGTTCCCTTTTTTCCATTGGGTCGGATTGGAAAAAGATTTCCCTCTTCTGCTGTGCACTCAGACGACCCCCAGGAGTTGTAGATTTCGACTACACGCTCATATTCAGGGTCAAAATGTTCAAAGTCATAGAGCGTATGCTCGCCCATGGTAAAGCAAGGGATGGAGATCAGCTCTTTAGGCGAGTAGCTCTTATAAATTTTGCTGAGAGAGGCATATTTTGGATCTTTTTTCCGAATGATCTGCTTGCTCTCTTTTCCAAATAGAAGCTGCCGGAGACCCTCTTCTCCATTTTTTCCGTGCCACTGCATCCCTGTTAAAGCGATAAAACGCTCGCTCTCATCAAATTCAGCCGCCTGTTGAGTAATCAGCTTCCAGACCTCGTTAGGAGTCTCTTCCTGACTTTCAAAAGGGGAAACAGCATAAAAATTGTAGGATTTTTCATCACGAAAGTGACGTAAGCAGTTTTCAATATCTTCGGTAGAATCGTAACGATCGGATTCTCCATGGAGTAATCCCCAGAAAAGCTGCTTGTTACCATCTGCAAAGCAGCGTATGGGAGCTGCTCTAAAGATTTCGCCTGTCCCTAAGTTATGAAGACGCAAGGTGTAGACGCCAGGCTCGTTGAAATACATGTTAGGTAGAGTGATAAAGCCTGTTTCTGGAACAAATAATTTCCAATTGAGGTTTTCTCGAAAATGCTCGTAGGAGACTTCGATGAGCGTATCTTCTGGAGCCTGATTTGTAAGGTTGCCATATTCGTCTTCAAAACGAAGGGTAATATCGAAGCGCTTATTTCTAGCAATAAAAGAGGGGGCTAAGATGCGAATGGTTTTTAATTCTCCACCGCGTACATCTAATGTAAAGACCTCAGGTTCATCGTAGTGGCCTTTTCCTGATGGATCGATGAAGAGATGGAACGAGCGGCGGCGTTGAGAATGGGTTTGGCTGCGATTTCCCAGAGCCTGTTCGTTTTTAGCATTTCCCAAAGCCTGCTTGGGAGCGCCCATAACGATTGTGACTGTTTCACCAGCTTCAACCTCTTTAGGAAGGACAAACTCATATTGAGGAACAACGCTCTGCGGCAGCTCAATCTCTTTTCCTTGGACAACGCGGTCACCATTCATTAATAGATAGATGAGGTTGCTGCCTTTTTTTAGATTGGCTGAAGGATGTTCCCAATCGATGATGCGACCTTTGGTCACTAAATCAAACTTGAGTTTCGTCCCTTTAGGAAGATTGATAGATGAGGTGAAAGCAAATTTCCAGGTATCAACCTGCCCAGCTTGAGCAAAAGCGGGTTCACAATAACAAATGGATCGACGCATGAGAGTGACTGCCCTTTTAATAGACGCATTTAATGGAGTTATTTTGCCTCAGCTCGACATTCTTTTTCAAGGATCGTGTCATCGCAACAAAGGAGTTGAGTGAAAGCACTAGGATCTCATAAACTGAGAATTCGGTTAAAATCATTCAGAAAATTTCTCTTCTGTTCTCGTAGCTCAGCAGGATAGAGCGGTTGCCTCCTAAGCAACAGGTCGCGCGTTCGAATCGCGCCGAGGACACATTTTAAGGATGCTTGCCCTTCGCCAAGGCGAGGCTAGCCTTAAATTTTGGGTCGTTTTTGCAATAGGTATGCACCCCTTGCGCAATGCCGCGAGCTAGCTGTTTTAAATACTCTTTACTCAACAACTTAGCCATCTCTTCTTCGTTGGTTAGAAAGCCACACTCAACCAATATTGCAGGCATTTTTGTCTCTCGGATCACAGCAAAGTTTCCATGTCTAACGCCGCGAGAGGCGGCTTGGGTTAAATGAACAATTCCATCCATGGTTGCTTGGGCTAATTTTTTAGATGACTTCGGCCGTTCCGGATCGTCACTGGGAATGTCATAAAAGTAGACTTCGATCCCATGTGCCTGCTTATTGGGAGCAGAGTTAAAATGGATACTTACAAAGAGATCGGCTGACTCTTTGTTGGCAAAGATGGCTCGTTCATCTAGGCCGACGAAGAGATCTGTTGTACGAGTGAATAGAACGCGGTAGCCTAGTTTCTGCAGGACGTTGGCAACAAGCTTGGCAGTTGTTAAGGTAAGCTCTTTTTCTCTATAGCGCGGCTGTTTGGAATGTGTTCCTAGGTCCTTGCCCCCATGTCCCGGATCAATCACGATGACAATCGGGTGAGCTGCAGTCTCTGCTGCTCCCCATAATTTTGCTGAGAGGAGGATAAGCAGAACATAAAAAATTTGGTACATGACCCTCCTTTTCAAGTAGAGATTGACAAAGCAAGCGTTTTACAAAGCTGGGTTGCGATCTCTTCATCATCAAAAGGGATGATTTGAGAGCCAAGAATTTGATAGCGTTCATGGCCTTTACCTGCAAGCAAGATCGTATCTCCTGGCTTGGCAATATTTAAAGCTTTCCAGATCGCCTCTTTACGATTGACCTCTACGATCGCTTCACTTGGTCTAGCTAAGCCTGTCATAATTTGCTGGATAATTGCTTCTGGATCTTCCGACCGCGGATTATCTGAAGTAATGACAAGCAGATCTGCACACTCCTCACACACTCTTCCCATCATGGGACGTTTTAGAGGATCGCGGTTTCCTCCGCAGCCAAATAGAACGATCAAGCGTCCAGGGGTTAGAGGTCTTAACGTTTCTAAAGCTTTTTGAAGAGAATCGGGAGTATGGCAAAAATCGACGTAGATCTGCAAGTCTAGTGAGTTAGGAATACGCTGTAGTCTTCCTGGAACCGAGGGTGCATTAGCTAGGGTGGCTAAAATCTGCGGTAAAGGATATTTAATGGCTAATAGTGCTGTAATGGCAGCTAAGGCATTATAGAGATTGAACTTACCAGCCAAAGGCAATGTCAGTGGAAGCTGCTGGCCTTGATAATGCACTTTGCACACTGTTCCCTCTCCACTCCAGCGAATGTCTGAAGCCATAACGTCGGCTGGCAGATCGATTCCATAGGTTAAGATAGGTACCTGGCAGCCTTGGCGCATAAAAGAGCATGCAGAGTCATCGACATTAAAGATAGCATGTTTGGGAAGGTTGATCTGTTTTTTGGATGAAGGAATCAATCCAGTAAAGAGCTTTCTTTTCGCTTTGGCATACTCTTCCATGCTCTTGTGGTAATCGAGATGATCTTGGGTCAAGTTGGTGAAGATTGCCAGATCAAATTCCACCTCCTGGCAGCGCCGCTGCTCCAGAGCGTGGGAGGTGACCTCCATCACCACGCTTCGGCATCTTTCCTGAACCATTTCTCTTAAGAGCTTTTGTAGATTGCATGGTTCGGGAGTCGTATGTGACGCTTGATAGTGGCGATTACCGACGATATATTCGATTGTTCCGATGAGACCACAGGGAGAGTGATGCAGCTGCTCTAATAAGAAGCGGGTTAGAAAGGCTGTCGTCGTTTTTCCGTTTGTCCCTGTGATACCTACTGTTAGCAGCTCTTGGCTGGGGAATTGGTAATAGGCAGCAGCAAAGAGGGGTTCGAGCGCAGCAACGCCAGGAGTGATCAGTTGAGTGATCTCTTTTAAATAGGGATCGTATAGATCTGTAAGAATGGCAACAGCGCCAGCGGAGAGGGCTTCGGGAATGTATCGAGTTCCATCGTAGGAGGCTCCTCTGCGAGCGATAAAGAGATTGCCGGGCGCAACCCTACGCGAGTCGGCACAGATGCCACTGACTTCTAATTCTTTAGATCCTTTAACCTGTATATCAGGAAAGTATTTAAGTAGCTTTTTAAGCTTCATCGTTTTGCCTTTGGGTCTGTCGACGCATTTTTGTTATTCCATGATTGATACTTTTCCTGCAACTTTTGAGCTTCGTTTAACCAATCGGCTTTTGTTGCATCTCGTCTGGGATCTCCTTTTGGATAGCCAAAGGGATCGTCGGGAGGAATGCCTAGGTAGCTTAGGGAGCGTTGAGCGATACGGCCAAAGACTGGGGCAGAGCAGACGCCGCCATGATGATTTTTACCGATACCGGGAATAAAAGCATACTCTGGTTCATCCATGGTAACGACGAGCACAAAAGCGGGGTCGTTGGCAGGGACAAATCCAGCAAAAGAGGAGCAGTAGCAGTCGACGTAGACACCGTTGATCACTTTTTTGCCTGTGCCACTTTTGCCCGCTTCGCTGTAGCCGGCTACATCAGCTCTCCATCCCGATCCACCCGGTTTAGTCACATATTTCAACGCTTTGACAACGACAGCAACCATCTCGGGGGTCATCACCTGCTTTGCTTTTTGACGCCAGTCTCCTTGTGTATTGTCTACAACTACTGTGCGATTGTTTTCTGCATCCTGAGCAACAATTTGCCGAATGAGAGTGGGTTTTACCAAATAGCCACCATTGGCAAAGACTGCATAGGCTCGAGCAAGCTGAATAGTATTAACCTGCATGCTATGGCCCATGCAGAGGGAAAAGGGGGTTGCTAAAGACCATTCTAACTTGCCATTGGCAAACTTTTTGCCAATCTTTGGCAAGACCCCGGGACTTTCAGCCGGCAACTCAACTCCTGTACGAACACCAAAGCCAAAGCACTCTTGGAGAGTTTGTCGATACCACTGGTTTCCTAATGTCTCAATCATTCGCTGAACTAGCCTTCCAACGTAAATATTGGAAGAGCGTTGGATTGCCATATAAGCGTCTAAGCAGTGGTGGAACGTCAAATCTTTTAAAGGCAGGCGTCGCCCTGGAACGCGTCCATCTGTCGTATCTACCTTCTCATCGGGAGAGAAGATAGGAGGCTTACCTTGGCGTTTTAGCTCCTCGTTCGCCAGCATGGCAATCGCAATTGTAAAGGGCTTAATCACTGAACCGGGTTCTTCCGCATCGGAGACAGCCTTGACCTTCGTCCATTCGCTACTTTCTGGGTCATTAAAGTAGGTCGAGTAGTGGGAGGGGTAAAAGAAAGGGTATTGTGCTAGGGCTAAAATAGCCCCCGTTTTTGGTTCGAGCATGACTGCCCAGCCACCCTTTGCTCGGCAGCGCTTCACTCCTTTCTCTAGCTCCTCTTCGGCAATGGCCTGAAGAACATGGTTGATTGTCAAGTAGAGATCTGCACCTGGAACTGCTGAAGAGATCACCTCGCCTGTTTCAAAGGCGTGGCGAGGAGATCGCATCAAGCGTCTTTCTCCATAAGAGCCTCTAAGGATCTTATCGAAGGCTAGTTCCAGCCCTCCCGTAGGAATCACTGTCTGGTGGCGCTCATCTTTTTGGCTACGAACCGTATGAAGAACAGGGCCTAGCAATTTACCAAAGGGATAGCTTCGCTGATAGTCAGTAATAAAAAAGAGCGCATTGCGTGGAAGCTCATTTTCTCTGGCATAGGCAAGCCACCACTCTAGAATCTTTTCGCGCTGCTCATCACTTAACCAGCTGAGCAGTTTTCGGCTGCGGCTACGTTTATTTAAAGAGTCGCAGAGAGCATTAAGCTTCTCTTCTGGTAGCTCCAAAAGGTTTCCAATCTCCATCGCGATCTGAGTGCGCTTTCCTACTGGAATAGAGAGCGGGTCAGCAAAGAGATGAAACTTTTGGATGTCGGCCACAAAGCTGAGTGGCGATTCCAAATGGTTTTTACGGATACTTGTGTTGGAATAAAAAGAGCCACGACGAGGAGCTTCATGGACGGTAAAAAAATGTTGTCTTTGCGCCTGCTTATCCCAAAAGCTATGTTCTAAAATTTGCAATTTATAAAATTGTAAGATGAGTGCAGCAAACAGCAAGAAGAGGAGAAGAGCTGTTCCATAGAGTTTAAAGCGTAAGCGTTTGACTTCGGAGGATAGAGGAGATCTCATGGCCGATCCTCTGGAACAGTGATGATAATCACTTCAGTTTCCGTCGGGTAACGCAAATGGCTAAATTCTGGCTTGCGAGCCATCTCCATCAAAAGCAGAGGATTTTCAAACTGAGCAATCTCATAGCCGAGCCTCGTATTATGCTCTTGGATCTCTCTTACATCGCGTTGGAGAATAGGAAGCTGCATGCGCAAGGCATTGAGATGGTTCTGATGGTCAATATCTAACCATAAGGTAAAGCCGATAGCTGCTAGACAGAGGAGTAGTCTAAAAGGCAGTGAGAAGAGGCACTCCCTTAAGCTCACCATTAACTCCGCTTACGTATCACGCGCAGTTTGGCACTGCGACTTCTAGGATTCTGGGCAACTTCACTTTCAGAAGCAGTGAGTGGTTTGCGTGTGACAATATCGACTATCGGATCTTTATCGATAAAGACGCCAGCTACTCCCGATGTGGAGACTTTATCGCTGGCTTGCTGTTGAAAGAAGTGTTTGACGATGCGATCTTCTAAGCTGTGAAATGAGATGACAGCTAGCAATCCCCCCGGCTGCAAACGTGCCACAGCTTGAGGCAAAAAAGTTTCTAATCCCGAAAGCTCCGCATTGACAGCGATTCTTAAGGCCTGAAAAATTTGGGTGAGAGGATGAATCCGTTTATGTCGATAAGCAGGCGCTAAGAGAGGGTGGAGAAGATCAACTAACTGCTGTGTCGATTGAATAGGGTCTTTATCTCGTGCAGCAACGATTGTGCGGGCAGAAGCGCGCCAGCGGGTCTCTTCGCCGTAGTCTCGGAAGATATGCGAGAGCTCTTTTTCATTCCAGGTATTCAAGATCTCTTCAGCGGTCAGCGTCTGTGAAGGATCCATACGCATATCTAGTGGGCCATCTTCTCGGAAACTGAAGCCTCGCTCCGGCTG
>CAZZJE010000152.1:0-6788 GCA_964654295.1 uncultured bacterium
TTATACACTCTTTCAAAACTCAAGAAAAAGATGTGTCAATCTGCAAGGACTTGTCACCGCACTCCAGATTACGCGTCGCAAGTCAATTTTTCTTTTCTTTTACAACCGCAATCGCAGGCCGACTTATCAAGCTCTTTTTGTAGGCTTCTGCAATTTTCACAAGTTAATATAAATGAATAACTTAAAAAACATACGAGCATGAATTTGTTCATAAAAATCTTGGTTTAATGGTTGATAAACTTTTCAAAACAGCAATTTGCACCCAATTTAGCCTTCCAAAATAAAAGCAATATTTTCATTTGTCAATAAATTTTTTCCTCAAAAGATAATGAATAATATATTTATTAAATATTTGTTTTGTTTTAATGTTTTTATTTAATTATTTAATTGGTTAGTTATAATAAATTATGTAATAGTAATTATTGATTAGAGGTAATTTATGGCAATTTCTCCCGATCTTTCTGGACCTCAGCCTCCTATTCAAAAAGCCGACTTCAAAAAAATTGATGTAAGTCATTTGACGAAGCAGGCCACCGTAGAAGTTGAGTATCAAGGAAAAAGCTACACTGTCATCGTTAAATCGCAAAATTTAACTGAGGCAAAGATTAAAGAGATCACGCATCGCTTGCTGGCGCTAACAAAGGCCTATGACGTCGGTGGAAAAACGAAATCTCTAACTTTGGCAGAGTCAAAAAATTTAACTCAGGGCGTTCAGCTGAAGAGAGAGCTGAGCGGAAAAGAGCCGTCATTATATAGTGGTCGATCTTTAGAGGAAATTCTTCAAAAGCGCAGTGAAAGTAAAGAAGCTAAAGAAAGCAGTGTATCTACTAAAGCTGGCGATGCGAGAGCGGCTCTAGAATTATTAAAAAACCTTAAATCAGCCTCAGCTCAATCAACTCCAGCTAAGCCTGCTTTACCTGAATCTGAACAGCCAGCTGCACAAAATTTACAAGCTCAGCCGGAGTCTAAGCAAGTTTCTATTGAACAACCTCCGCAGGCTCAACAAGAGCAATCAGCTCCAAAGGCAGAAGCTGAGTCCATTAAAACTCCTTCTAAGCAACTTGTTCATGAACTAAAATCAGCCTTTGCTAATCGATCGGCAGCCTCTCCAGAAACAAAACCTGCTCAACAGCCACCAGCTCTTAAAAAAGAGGTTGTTGAAGAGCAAACAGCGCAACAAGAGACTACTGTTTCAGAGCAAGGCAAGCAGCAGCCAGCTGTTGCTTCCGAAGAAAAATTAAAAGGAAAAACGGAAAAACAGCCAGTTGAGGCAGAGGAAACGGTTATAGAAGAATCAGTAGCAGAAAAGCAACAAGAGCAGCCAGTTCCACAGCCAGAACCTGAAGTGGTTCAAACGCCTCCTAAGCCACCTGATCGGCCTGTTCGTGAACTAAAATCAGCCTTGAAGAAACCTGGTGAGAATAAACCTCCAAGAAAGATTAAGTTTAGCCCTGATACAAAAACAGGCGACAATCATGTTGTTTTATCAAAATCTAGCAAACGAGTGAAACCTGAACCTGTTTCTTATGATAATCAGGCCTATTATAAAGATCTTTCATATGATGATGAGGTTTCTTATGAGATACCAGAGGTACCAGATAACAAACCTTCAACTTCTGAAACTCCTTCAAAGCTAGAAGACAAAAAGGAAGAGGTAAATTTACCCACTGATTCATCGACAGCTCCTTCACAAGCTGAAACTGAGCAGGAGCCTGCGGTTGAAGAACAACCAGCACAGCAAGAAGCAACTACTTCAGAAGAACAAACGGAACAGCCGCTATCTGAGCCTGAAATCACTGTGGAAGCCAAAAAGTCTAAAGAAGCAACTCTTCAAAAGCCATCGACTATTCCAACACCACCGCCTGCACCACCGCCTTCTCAAAAAACTTTATCATCAGTTTCTAAGGAGAAGAAGGATCAGCAAGTTACTAATCCGCCACTCACACTGACTGGCAATATTCTTGAAGAAGGCAGAAAGGCTTTAAACAAGCCTGAAAATAGAAACTTCAAACCTGAGGTTCCTTCAACAGAAGAAGGTTCACTAGAAAATATCCTTAAAAAAGGGCTAGGCCGAATAAACCTATCGATGAAAGACGATGATAACGATAACGATGATGAAATTGATAACGATGATAACGAAGATTGGACTTGAATTAAGATAATGGCTGTTCGTTAAAATTTGAAACTAAGATAAAGTTGAAAAAGAGTTAAAAAATAAAAAAGCACAAAAAGACGTCAAGGACCAAAGGGATAACAAAAGATGCAGTTTTCTAAAACTAAAGGAAAGCTATTGTTGTCTTTTACGTCCTTGATGTTTTTTTCTCTTTTTATACCTTGGCTTCGCAATTAAGAAATGACACACCAAGATCTTTCAACGTATTTTCTTGTATTTATTACAGGTGTTACTTTAAGTAACTTAACAAGCCTAATTAATTGATTATCTGTCAAGTCTCCTATTTTTTTTCCTTCTGCGCGACCTTTTGTTATTTCTTGAATTTTTCTTATTGAGTTATTTTCGAAAGCGACTAAACAGTTATTGTCTCTAAGTAGTGTTGTTATTTTTTTTATATTATCGTCAAAGTTTTTAGAATCTGTTGGCAGTGTTTCTAAATGAACAGTTTTTTTGTTTTCTCCATATTTAGTTAAATGATCAGATAATTCAAAACCTACATTAGAATCATTGCCTAGCATTAATAGTGTATAAAAATCATTTGATGCAGAAGACATTTTTTTTGCCTAATTTTTAATGTAAGTTAAAATTTAATTATAAACCTTTTAATAAAGAGGTGGTCATGAGTTCCTCTGAAATTATGAGTACTCCCAATTATTCTACCCAATTAACTTAAGAGCCACAAAGCCCCACTCCTCAACCGCAACAGACCCCACTTCAATCTTCGATTTCAATAACAGGACAAGCAACTATATCGCGACTATCTAATCTTCGCAAAAATTTAATAATAAATCAAATGGGAGAGGACAAACAACAGTTTATTACATAATTGTACAATTTTTTGACAACCAACCACCATCTCTTTTGTAAGTGTTAGATACAGAAATTTCCTCGCATAAGTTAAATATTGTTTCTATTTGTTTTAAAGTGAGATTAGCTGGAGGTTTTTTTGTTTTTTGATATTCTTCATATGTTTCATAAAAAGATGCTGCAGAACTTTGATCTAAAGAAATTAATGAATTACTTTGCTTAATTAGGCGTCTAATTCTAGCAATACAATCATCCATGTATGCTTTGCTTGCAGGAATGTGAATATTGATAACAGGACATGTGCGGTAATAGCTAACTGAATCGTCTAAGATTATAGGTTTTTTTTGATCTTTAAAAAATAATACAGAAGGCATTGTTTACCTAATTTGTTTAATGGTTTAAAATTTAGTTATAAATAGTGTTACTGAGGAGGTAATTATGACTGATGCGCCATCTAATAGACAATCTGTCGATCTTTCCGATAAGTGGGCTTCTATTTCTGCAGGGCCAGAGCCAGAACCGCACATTTCACAATCTACCTCATCTCAACAAAGTAAGGTTACGTCTCTTACGCCAATAATTATGGCGACTTCACCACAATCTTCGCATCCAGATGATAATTCGTCAACTACTCATACTTACAAAGTTCACGATATTCATGCAGATGTACTAGCTACTATAAAAGAAACCATTGAAAATGCAGGCGATCCAGCTCAACCTTTAATTCATGCAGATACAAAAGCTACTATAGAAGAAACCAGTGAAGATGCAGGCGATACAGAAGATCAACTTTTATTACGGGCTCAAATTGAAGAATTTGGTAGCGAAAACATGCGAGGAGAAGTGAGTGTCGATCAGCCGTTAGAAGGTGGAACAGTAGAAGTTAGGTCTTTAAAGGATTTAAAAGACATTCATAATAAGAAATTGGACGAGGCTCAAGAAAAAAAAGATCAACGCCTCGGAAGATTGAAAACTTATACTATCGCAAAACTCGTGCTAAGTGCTGGTGTTACCCTCCTGGGTGCAGCCATCATTTTAGGCGGAATCGCTAGCATGAATCCTGCTGTTTTACTCGTCAGCTTAGGTATTGGAGCCGCTTTGATGGCTGGGGGGGCTTATTACACTGGTAAAAATCTGCGTGAACTCCAAGGATTTAAGGGGGATCCAAATGCTTCATTTAGGCCGGAAGACTATAAAAGATTTGATGAAAAAACAGGCAAAGGTGATAGAAAATTAGATAACACAATGAAAGATATTGAAATATATGAAAAATTTAGTAAAAAGTTTACTCCAGAAGGAGAATTAGACGAATTTTATAAAAATTTAGAGGGTACTACTCTCACAATTAACGCTGATAATTATAGAGAATTTGCTTCCGTATACGATGAAGTACAAGACTACATAAAAGGTCAAAGAGAGAAACTTAAGCAAGTTAATACTAAAATAGCAAATTCAGCTCAAGATCCAGATGCTTTAGCCCGTTTGCAGCAAGAAAAACAAGTTTTGGAAAGGAGTTTAGAAAAACAGGCTTTAGCCAAACTTACGCAAGACAAAATGACGGCATTACAGAAACCTGAGGAAGGTTCTGAGCCCCTTTTGCATAGGGGAATTGATTTTGTTGCAGATAGAATGATTCAACCTCTGAAAAACAAGCTGATTTCTTCGTTAATAGGAAACCCTCAAATTCCAAATGAAGTAGAAGAGGAAGAAGAAGAGGAAAACCTATCTCAAAATCCCGTTCCAGCAGACGGTGGACCGCCCCCTGTAGGCACTCCACCAAACCAAACAGTCCCTCCACCTATACCGGGGCAGCCACAGCAACCGGCTTAGGTTGCATCTCTTCACGGTAGAAGAGGATAAGGCCGCAGAAGACCAATCCGGCAGCGAGGTAGAACTCCCAGGTTACTTTTTCGCCAAGAAGTAGCCATCCGAAGAGGGCGGTGAAGAAGGGGGTGCTAAATCCAGCAAAAGAGAGAAAGGTGACGGAATAGTGCTGTAAAAGGTATCCGTAGAGGTTATAACAGATAAAATTCGAGATCACAAGCAGCAGCAGTGTACAGACGATGACCACAGGCAAGTCAACGGCTGCTGGCAGTGCAAAGCCTTCGAACAGACCAAAATGAGTCAGCGCTAACAAGCCTCCAAATGCCATGCTAACGCCATTGGCCATGATGGGAGAAAATCCATCTTTCTGGATCACTTGGCGCATTAGAATCCAGCCATAAACACTTGCACAGACAGCCAAGAAGATCAGCAGCTCATTGATTGAAGGGAGCTGAAAGAAATCTTGAATATCTTCTCGAGACGATTGGATGACCATGAGAGGCAAGACGCCAGACATTCCAACAATCAAACCCAGCCATTTTTTTGAGCTCAACCTTTCATTTAGAAGGAAATAGGCAAAAAGAGCGGAAAGGAAGGGTGAGAGGCTGTAGAAAAAGCAGGTTTTAAAAGAGCTTAAATTGCGTAAAGCTTCAAATTCTAAGATATTGACTAGATAGATATTAATTAAACCTAACAGAAAGACTCGCCACCAGGTGTAGCTACTGAGTTTGAACTGACCGGAACGGAAAATGGCGACAAAACCGATTAGGCAGAGGCCGGCCAAGCTCATGCGAATTCCGACTAAAAGCGCAGGAGAAGCGTGTACAAGAGCGATTTTGCCGATTGTAAAAACACTGGCAAAAAGAGCGTAAAGAAGAAGAATTAGCCACATAACTTAAAATAAGATCTTAAAATGAATGTTAAGGGCTTATTTTACTGTAAAATTGAATAAAAATAAAGAGATAAACAAGAGAAGGCTAGAAAGGCTTGCTTGAAAAGCAAACCTTTCTAGTTTTTACAAAGGAGAGCGCTTAATTAATCCCTTAGCGACGGTTTCCTCGGGATTGGCCGCCACGACGACCCATTTCTTGATAATCTTCGCGGGAGAGTTGAGAGGCTCTTGTTAAGCCGCCTTTACGTCCAGCTTCTTGGCGGCTAGATGTTCTGCGGCCGCGTCCCTGTCCGCCTTCTTCATCTTCATCTTCATCTTCTTCATCTCCGCCATTGCTTTGTGAACGGCCCCAGCGAGCTTCGGCTCCAAGGCGGCCCGCCTCTTGACGGCTCATCCGGCCACGGTTTTGGCTGCGACCCTGTCCATCTTCATCTTCGTCTTCTTCATCTTCCTCATCACCATATTGGTTGCCCCAGCGAGCTTGGGCTCCCATGCGGCCGGCTTTTTGGTGTTGAGCTCGGCTGCCGCCACGTCGGTTATAGCTTTCGTTTTCTTCGTAATCCTCATCTTCATCTTCTTCATCTTCGTCCCATCGAGCTAAGCCGCCTCTGTGGCCAATCTCTCTGTAAAACTCTGGGCCATACTCTTGCGATACGCGCTCGCCTCCGCGACGGCCAATCTCTCTATAAAATTCTGGACCATACTCCTCAGAAACACGCTCGCCTCCACGACGACCAATGTCTCTATAGAATTCTGGGCCATATTCTTCAGAAACACGTTCGCCTCCTCGGCGGCCAATCTCTCTGTAAAACTCTGGGCCATACTCTCTTGCTACTCTCTCGCCTCCTCGGCGGCCAATTTCTTCATAAAACTCGGGTCCATATTTAGATGAAACAGCGCGGCCTCCTCTCTGGCCAGCCTCTTGACGGCTCATGCGGCCACCATGTGCTTCTCTGGAGCGAGATTCTCCTCTTTTCCCTGAGCCTTGCCGATTAGATCGGGATGATTCTCTTGTAGCCATGCTTAACCTCCTTAAGCGAAAAAAATATGAAAAAGCTACTCATCGTTATCCTGATAGGAAACGTTGATTGG
>CAZZJE010000153.1:0-6686 GCA_964654295.1 uncultured bacterium
AAGCGGCGACAAGTCGCCGCACTCCATATACTCTTTAGCCCTAGTTTTTTAAATCAAAAACACAGAAAGATTGTGCATTGGGCCTCATAAGACAACAATTTTGCAATTACCTCTTTAGCCTGCGCTACAAACTTAGTTAAACCTGCAGATAACATCTTACAGAGTGATCAGGCTTATAGGTATAGTTAAGATTAATATCTACAAATCCAGCCGCTAATAAAATTTCAGCGATAGCAATCTCTTCAGTCGCCTTTAAGATATGGCTTCTAATCTGATGATCAAATTTCTCAATATCTACTTGCGTTCCTTCTAAAGAGAGTTGGGAGTACTTCTTCATCAAATCAATCATGACTTTTTCATTGTCTAGACGATGTTGAAGGTTAAAATCTTGCCATACGCCATCATTATTACTCGTGTCAATTCCTTTGATTTTCGCAAGGTAGATACTCATTGTAGCTGGCTCAAAATTATCCGGCACACTATCACTTGCTACCATGATGATATCACCAGGATTCAATTTAACAATCTGCACTGTCAAGCCCATAAATTCAGAAGAAAATTGCGTTCCAGAGTCTAAGCAGCCACCCGAATGCTGCACATCTATAATTGGCTTATAAAAATTCAATCCAGAAATTACCTTAACATCATCTGGAGAGATTTTATATGCAATTGAGTCTCCTAAAGAAGCTACCACAGCGTATTTAGTATTATCTCCACCTGTAAAGACAGAGACATGCGTTAAGGTTGTTCCGTAACCATCATGTTTGCCATCTTCATTGTTATTTTTCAAAGCTGGATCTTTTCGAATAAAATCATCAGCCTCATTAATGGCTCTCATAACTAAAAGAGTCGCTTCATTTAACGTGTCAGCTTGAGAACGCTGTTTAGAAACATAGTTAGAAGCCATCTGAGCAGCTCTTAAAGCTGTTAATCGAACTCCTTCACCTAATCCAGACCCATCACATAGTGTCACCGAATCTTTTGAAATCACACACTGGTCACACATGATATGTTTGCTTCCAATCGGGAAGATTTTATCACCTTGAATGACACACTGGTTTTCTTTTAAGCGGAATGTTCGATCTTGAAAAGAGATGATAATTTCACCATCTTTGACAACAATTCTCCTATTGTCAATTTCAATGCCATAAAAATTGTCTTGTTTTGCAATCGCTTTAGAAACAACACAATTCTTTATCCTAATGACTGGAACAGCTGAAGCTGTGCTAATCTTGTCTATTTCGTTTGTACTCGCTTGCAGCTCGGCTTTAAAATCGTTTTTTAAGTTAACCTTAGGTGTCGTTAAGCCTTGGTTGATCGGTCTGCAGATCGAGGAGATCATCAGATCTTCTCCGGGAAATTGCTCTTCTAACAAGCACTTAAACTCTTGAAAGGTAATCACGCGATGCTCTTCATAAAGCTTTTCAAGCTTTTTTATTAGCTCTTCTAGTCGACCAAACACTTTCGATTTATCGCTTTTTAACTCTTTATTGCGAATGTCTTCCCAATGGAAATTATGTTTTTTCGAAGTATCACTTAGCTTGTCCCAATAGAGTTTAATCGCTTGATCAATAGCCTTTTTAGCGATGGCTCCAAAGCTGAGTGCAACAGTTTCTCCCTTTTCGAGCTGAAGTTGATGGGCATCTCGCCGCTTCACATTACTTTCCACTATTAATTGTTTATAGATCTTATTTTGGGTAGAAAGAAGCCCTTCCTGGGTCTTTAAATCATTTTTCAGGGTATCTAAAAGCTCTCTTTCTTGCTGAATTTTTGTTGCTAAATTTTTGTATTTTTCACCTTTATAGAGCCCTAGTTTTTTAGACTTGCTTAACGATGGCTCTTCAGCCTCAATTTTGCTGCTTAGATCCGCAATCGATTGTTTTAGAGATTCGATTCGCTTTTCAATACAAATTTTTTCATCTTTCACCTTCTCAAAATTAGCCGAAAAATTTTCAGGTCTTAAATTGATGCTTTCATCAAATTTAAACATTATATTACTAACACTAGAATCACTCACAAACTAACTCCACTAAAAAAATTTATTAATAAAAAACATCGACTTTTCAATTGCTTATATTGTTATAAATAGATACTAGCATATTTACACGATCTTATAAATTTAAACCTTTATTTTAATTGCATCTTGTTACCACTACTCACTTAACGATTAATCGCCAGAACAGTATAGTCTTATGCGCAGAAAACTATCTGGAAAGAGCATGTTAACTCCTGAGACCCCCTTATCCGGGCTGATGCTGAGCAATCGCATCGAAATTCTGTTTGAACATTTTCAAGAGCGTCTCTACGCCTCTAAAATCCCCTTTGCAAAACGCCTGGTTGTCATTCCCAGCTTAGCGATGAAGCAATGGATGGTTCAACGTTTAGCCGAGAGCCATGTAGCCATTGCGATGGGTATAGAGTGGTGTGGAATAGATGAAGCGATTATAAAATTGACTGAACATCTGCTGATCTCCTCTTCTAAAACGATCCCTTCCGCTCTAGAATGGTCACTGGCTATTGAAACAGCTATCCGAAAAAATATCTTCCGAGCTCCAGAACTTTTACCAGAAGAGGCTCTTCTCTGGCAGCCCCTTTTTAACTACCTTAAAATCGAATTTGCTAAACAAAAACTTACGCACAAAAGCGAACAGCGCTTAACAGCTTTAGCTGATCTATTAGGAAAAATTTTCTGCCGTTATAGCCTCTTTGGCGGCCGTCCTATGATGGAATGGAGTCAATCTCCAGCAGAAGATTGGCAGCAAGCTCTATGGCAGCAGCTGCGTCAGCAACATCTTCATTGGAGTGATTGGTATACCTTGCTAAACTCTCCAATCCAAAGCAACGCAAACTTGCGCTCATTAGAAGTTCATCTCTTCTCTCTCTCTTACTTTCCACCCATCTTTTTTCACTTTTTAGAACGTCTAGCCTCTAAGCTACCAGTCATGTTCTATCAGCTATCTCCTTGCCAAGTCTTTTGGAGCGACTTATGCAGCGACCGCGAAAGCCAATGGTTGCAGTCAGAAGTTCGCCGCCAGGGTGCGACGCAGACTCAACAGCAAGCTCTAGAAGAGTTATTACGTGATCGCAATCCCTTGCTGGCTAACTGCGGACGTTTAGGAAGAGAGATGGCTGTTCAATTGGAAAATAGTCTGATACAGAGCGAAGAGTTTTATAGCTTGCCGCAAAGCTTTTGGCAGCAAGAGGCCTATGCCGATGCTCTTTATGAAGCCTTACACCCTGAGCCATCGGAGAGAGAAGAGCCAACTCTATTGGAAGCTCTTCAAGCCGACGTCCTTTTGATGCGCAAACCCTCTTTTGAAGCTCCCATCTTATGCAATTCTAACGATCGCAGCGTCCAAATTGTTAAAGCGGCCACGCCTCTACGCGAGGTGCAGCAGCTGCATGACACCTTAGTCCAGCGTCGCTTAGAAGTCATGCAGATGGGCGGAGAGTTGATGCCTGAAGAGATTCTCATTTTAGTCCCTAATCTCAACACGTACGCGCCTTTTATTCGCAGCGTCTTTGATGAGCAAGAGAGTGGCTTTCCCATCCGCATTTTAGAATGGACCTTAGCCAGCCAAAGTGCCCTGGTGCAAGTTTATCTACAGCTATTAAGCTTGCCATTAGGTCGTTGGAACAGTGCCGAGCTGCTTAAAATTATAGGATCTAAATCATTTTGTCTGAAGCATGAGCTGACAGATGAAGATCTGCAGCAAATTCGCCGCTGGGTTGAAGAGGCCAATATCTGGTGGGGGGAGACAGCAGAGCATCGCCACCAGCTACTTATTCAACAGCACTGCCAAAAAGGGATGGCGAGTTCAAGCGAGATCGGCACCTGGAAACATGGATTTGAACGGCTCATCAGTGGATTAGCTTTTTCCAAACCCGTTCAAAACCTACCCTCTCCATGTCTACTGGATAATACGAAAGCAAGCTTGCTTAGCCATTTTTTAAGGCTTGTCCGCAGTTTAAAAGATGACCTAGAACCTCTCGCTCAAAGCCACGCACTCACACTTCGCGAATGGTGCGGCTACCTACATATCCTCTATAGCTCCTATCTGACACCCGACCTAAAAAATCAGTGGGATATGGAAGGCGAGAAGGCTTTAACAACGGCTTTGCATTTATTGGCCACATCGGCTTCGGCTGAAGAAAAATATCCTTTTACCAGTGTGCTACAGCGCATCAAAATGATGTTAACATCACGCGAAAGCAGCCATGAAGAGGGCAACTTGCGGTCAATCCGTGTCGCTAGCTTATTGCCCATGCGTACGCAACCGGCTCGTTTCTTAGCTCTTTTAGGAATGGATGAAGAGTCTTTTCCAAGGAGAGATTCGATGCAATCGCTCGATCAATTACTCCATCATAACCAGAGCGACTACTACCCCACTCAGACAGATGCCGATCGCTATCTCTTTTTAGAAGCGGTTTTGTCAGCAAGAGAGACTTTATGGGTCAGCTACGTTGGCTTTAGCAATGATGGGCAAGAGATTCCAGCTTCTCCAGTCGTAAGTGAACTAATCGATCAGCTGAACTTAGGCTATCGCATTGGAGATCTGCCAGCGGGAGAGATCTGCCTGTTAACACCTCCGTTTCATGCTCACGATCCTCTACATTTTTTGCCAAATAGCCCGCTGCCAAGCTACTCTTCTTGGCGCTACCGCCTCGCCTCCGCTAAGCTAGCTTCTCCTAAACCTTACTCGGCGCCTCTTCCATCGTTGACACCTAACGATTATGCCCCCGCAAGAAGAGCCGATATTTTGCCAATCAAAAAGCTAAAAAGTTTGGTACGCAACCCTTTAGAGTTTCATTTTCGAGAAAAATTCAATCTCTATGTCGAAGAGCGTAGCTCTCATCCTATCTCCGAAGAGCACTTTCTCGTCTCCCATCTCAACCAGTCAAAACTTTGCAAGCAGGCGATCACAATGCCTATTGATGAGGTCGTACGTGCAGCAGAATCGGAGGGGAGGCTTCCCTTTGGTCTATTTGGCAAACTAGCCCGCCAAAGAATCTATGAAACGGTCGAGCCGGCGATCTTATGGCTTCAGGAGATGCAGATTCCCCAAAGTGATCTCTTCAACATCGAACTGAGTGAGTCTAATGAATCTTGGAATCATCGCGAAATGCCCTGCTGGCAACTGCCTCCTCTAGAAGTTACATTAGATGATGGAACCCAAGTGCAGCTGGTTGGCAGACTAGAGCGTCTAACAGCTGCTGGAATGCTACTTAACAGCGCATGTGATCCTGAAAAACGCTATGAAGCCTATCCCGAGTTGCTGATATTAGATCAGCTTGCCAACAAACATCATTTGCCAATTGAGCCTAAGCTTCTTTTTGTAAAAGATCTTAAGATGTGGAGCTTTTCTACACCGAATCAACTACCGCGTTTACAGCAGCTAATCGATCTCTTCTTCTTAGCTGAGCAGCATCCAATTCCTCTGCTGCCAAAGTGGATTAGATACTTTTTTAAAAATGATGCTAAAGGTCTCCAAAAGGTAATCGAAGAGATTGATTCCGAGTTCAGCCAATCTTTTCCTTTTGATAAGTGGCTATGGAGAGATGGTAAACTGCAAGAGGCGCAAGGGGTTATTGATCGCTGGCAAAAACTTGCAAAAGCACTCTACGATGAGGCCGATGATGCAAGCCTTTAATGTTTTGGATGCCCAACAGTCAATTCATCAACACTATCTTCTCGAAGCATCAGCCGGAACAGGCAAAACCTTTGCCATTGAAAACTTAGTCGTCCGCCTGATCATTGAAGCTCGTGAAGAGAGTGCACCGCAGCTAGAAGAGATCTTAGTTGTGACATTTACACGCGCTGCAGCGAGGGACCTTCGCTTCCGTATTAGACGTGCGATCCAGCAAGCGATCCATCTGCTCTCCTTACATCTAATGCCCGAAAGTGCACCTAGCTATTTGATAGCCATCGGAGATCCCTCTGCAAAACAGACTGCAAAACGACGTCTGCAGGAGGCTCTATTTAACTTTGAACGCTCTTCAATCTATACAATCCATAGCTTCTGTGCCCAATCCCTCCAAAGCTTTTTATTTGAAGGGGATATGAGCTGTCGGCTTCAGTCAGCAGAAATCAAGGTTTTAACTAAACGTTACTTACAAGAGCGTATTCGTGACTTTTTGCGCAGCGAAATTCGTGAAGAGAACTATAGCTCGGCTCAGCTACTCAACTACTGCCGCAAGCTCAACTGGGATTGCGATGCTTTTGTTAAAACGCTACTTCGCTATGTCTCTAGCTCTAGTCGAGTCGACGCTCCTCTCGACCTTATGGAGCAGTTTGAACAATTTCTCACAGGCATGCGGCTTCTGAAACAGCAGGGGGTCAATTCGACACAGCTAATGGAAGACTTTAGATCCTTAGCCCCTCGGTATGAGGGAATGGCTCGTAAAATCCCTGCTGCAATCGAAAAGAAATTTCAACGTTTCGCTGCCTTTTTCGACTATGAAGAGTGGGATAGAGAGGACTTTGAAACGCTTATTTTGCTCGGATGCCCCTTTCTCGATTATCTAAAACCAGATAAATTAACCAAAACAGCAGCTAAAAAAGCCGTGCCAACACTGCTGATTCCAAATATCCAAGAGTTATTGCAAGAGCATCTTGGCCATATTCCTGCTTTAATCAACCATCATAGCCACCTCGAAGCGCGCCTTGTTCACGATTGCCAGCGACA
>CAZZJE010000154.1:0-6668 GCA_964654295.1 uncultured bacterium
GGCTAAGGCCTTACGGCCTGGCCTAAAATTGTGCCGGCCTCTTCGAGGCCTAACAAAACAATCGGTTACTAAATTTCCTCCGTGTAACTTGAATTTTGCAATTACCTCTAAAGCCTACGCTACGTTTAAGTACATTTGAGAGCTTTGTCGCTCCCGCGACAATACCTAGAATTAGGCCTTACACCGCCAATAACCTCAGTAAAGTTGCATAAAAACGTCTAAACTATAGGCATCTCGACAAGTCGAGATGAGCAAAAAGCGGCGACAAGTCGCCGCACTCCAAAAGCAGCTTCAAACGTTTTATTAAGAACAAGAGGCCATAGTAAGTCGCTCTGGCGATGCCTGTAGCATCGCATGGCCCTCTTGGATAATTTCAACAGTACTTTTCCAGTCGATACAGCGATCGGTAATCGATTGTCCAAACTGGAGCTCTTGTTCGCCATTCAGCTGCTGGTTTCCACTTAATAAATGACTCTCTAACAAAAGTCCCCGGATGGCCAAAGTCTCAGGCAATAAGTTGATCGTATGCCGGAAGGCTTGCAGCTGCTGCCACTCATTTTCAGGAGCATTGCCATGCGAACAGTCGACTAAAAGAGCATGTGGAAGGTTGGCCTTGGAAAGAAGCTCTGTCGCATGGGAGATGGAGGTTAAGTCGTAATTGATACCAGCCTCTCCACCCCTTAAAACCAGATGAGGATAGCAGTTGCCCAAGGTTTTTAAGAGAACAGCTTGTCCGGAAGCGTCGATTGAGGGGCAGTAGTGAGAAACAGAGGCATTTAAAGCTCCATTCACTGCAACAGACAAGTTGCCATTGACATCATTTTTAAATCCAATAGGAAAGGGTAGGCTTGAGGCGAGCTGACGATGAATCTGTGACGCTGCTGTACGAGCTCCGATGCAGCCCCAGCTGAGAAGGTCGTGAAAATAGGGAGAGACGATGGGATCGAGCAGCTCTGCAGCGGCAGGCAGGCGCAGCTCTGCCAGGTCTAGCAGCAGCTGGCGTGTGAGCTGTAGCCCTTTAATCATCTTATAAGAGCCATCTAGGTCGGGGTCATACAAAAAGCCCTTCCAACCTAAGCTGCTTCGCGGCTTTTCGCAGTAGACGCGCATCAACATATAAAAAGAGTCTTTTACTTCTTCGGCCAGCTGTCGTAACTTGATTGCATAGTCACGTGCAGATACGATATCATGGATGGAACAAGGGCCTACGATTAAAAGCCGACGCTGGTCTTTTCCAGCTAAAATGTGTGTGACTGTACGCCGGCTCTCCTCCAGCCAGTGACTGCTTGCAGCCGAAAGCGAAAGCTGCTCGCGCAGGGAGTGGGGGGAGGGCAACGTTGCGACAGTGAGGGAATTAGAAAATGTGGACCTTTCAAACATATCTACAAAAAGAGTTTTTTAGAAACACTTTAACGGGACAATGGAAAAAGCACAACGATTTCTAGCGGAGCTCGATGCTCAACAGATTATATTCCCTTCGAAAGCAGGAGGCAAACGTTGGAAAACGGTGATGAGATCAAACTTTCATTCACCAGACGCCTTCTTTTGCCAGCTAACACAGCAAGAGTGTCGTATTGAGGCTGCTTCTCCTTTAGCCGCACTATACGCTTATTATAGACTACAAGAAGCTTCTAATCTGCACAGCTGCCAAGGTCTCTATCAACCACGTTTTTCAAAGCGTTTATTAGGTCTTGTTCCCTATTCTCAAGAAGTCCTTATCCCTCTAACTCAAGAGTATGAACTCTACCTGCCAGCTTGGTGCATCGACCAACATCGCCTTTCGCTCTCTGGAGATGCCATATGCCAAGCATTAATCCAGTGGGGATTTAATGGGCTGATTTTAGGGTTTCATCGCTCCTCAGCTCCTCCAGCAAAAGCGGAGTTGGAGTTTGCTGCTTTAAACGAACTTGTTCATCTATTAAAAGGCTATGGTCTCGATCTGATCTTGGCGCCCTATAAAAAAAGAGCGGAACTACCTAAGCCTTCTCATGTTCAAGTTCTTTCAACTCTTTTCCAGCAATCCAATGTCTCAGGAGTTGTATTAGAATCGCAAGTGCCTTATCTGACTCGACGTCCTAGAGAGGTGACTTTGAGGGATCTATTGGAAGAGGAATTTGATGTCTTGCAGCAGGCAGTGTCTCAGTTAGAATGTTACATCCATCTCTCCCTTCCTTTACAATATGATCCCATCTCATTCAGCGAGTGTTTAAAAGCCATCCCCTCTCTTTTGCTTCCAGAGACACATCTGCTGTTTTCAAACAAAAGCCAAGTACCATGGGAATATAGCCAAGAAGATCATCCGCTTTGGCAACAGCTCTATCAAGCGCCTCGTTCTTGGCCTTGTGGAGTGTTGCCTATGATCGATGCTGGAGCAGCAGGAAAGGGAGGTGGCTTCTGGCCTCTTTCTAATCGAGAAGAGGTCGAAGCGACTCTCTTGCGCTGCCAGCGCCACCGGTTTCAAGGGGCTGTTATCAGCAGCGCAACGCTTCCAGTGCCTAACAGCTTGGCAGCCTTGAATCTTCAGCATGCAGGTCGGCGCCTCTGGGGCAAAGAGGAAGACTCTTCGGCTGTCTATTTGCAAGCCTTAGAGAAATTTGTTGTGCGCGAAAAATCTTGCATTTTGGGAAAGCTATTAGAGTCTCAGAAGCAGCTGATAGAAGATGTGCAGCGTTTCTGCTTTGAATCTAGCCAAGGTGGAAGCTTAGAGAGAGAGGAGGCTGAGCTTCTGCTTGCGCAGCTAAACCAATTTCAGCATCGCGCTCAGCCATTTAGCCACTTAATACAATTCGACTATTGCTATAGAGACCTTCGCCGCTTTGTGATGCATGAGCTGCAGAAACGGCAGCAGCCGCTTCCAAAAAGCTATCTGCATCAAGAAGAGGGGGGTGCGGGCTTTTGGACAGAGGTGGAGGGAGGAAAGATGCCGGCAGGATACCTTGCCTCTCCACGAATTCGCAGATTAAAAGTTCCCTTATGTGGAGAGGAGGGGAGCGAGTGCCGGCGCCTTTATGCGGAAAATGACCTCTTATACTAAAAAATAGTTTTCGGTAAAGCGTGAATATAGCGCTTAGCCATGCCTTCAGTTGTTGCACATCCAATGCAAGAAAGGACATTTCTTATCCAGCTACAGATGCGGTAAATGAGACGTCCCAACGGGCAAAAGTCATCATTGATCTTGTTCGTGCGACTAATATACATTTTTTGAAGTGTCTCTCGAATTGCCGGAGCTTGATCACTATGTTTGATCGCATTGATATATTTCCCTGTTTTCCTGGTGATCTCTTTGAAGGAGACACGCTGACATTCCGGGTGATAGGCATTATAGTCTGGATCCCAGACAACGACATAGGATTTTTGTGCCCGGTTATGGTATAAATAGCCGTGAACCTGAGGGTAGCTTATTGTTCGACGGACAACATTTTTAGTTGTTCCCATGCCACCCAACAGTTTTATCCATTCGGCTGCATTTAAGCTTGCTTCACCGACAACAATTCGATTGCCCATTTTAATCTCCAAGACTTTTAAATAGAGTTATTTGATTAAAAAACGGTATTATATTTTATTAAAGTTTAATTTTCAAGTTTAATAAATTAAAAACCTCTTTCTCCAACGTAAAAGTATTGACAACAATGTCTGAGCTGTGATAGATTTAAATAAATATTTTTTTATTTTTGTAGTTTTTTTACCAAAAGGATCGTTTTATGGACGAATGGCTGGTATCCTTCTATAAACTTTTATGGGGACCACCTCTTCTTATTCTACTACTGGGAACAGGAATCTATTTAAGCATTGCATTGAAGGGAATGCAATTTCGCTATCTAGGTTATGCCATTAGGGAATCGTTTGCGCCTTCACAAGAAGGGGCGGCGGGGGATATCAGCCAATTCAAAGCCTTAATGACATGCTTAGCCGGAGCGATTGGAATTGGTTCCATCGTTGGCGTTGCCACCGCGATTTCCATCGGCGGTTTAGGTGCGCTTTTTTGGATGTGGGTCACTGCAGCGATTGGAATGGCAACGAAATATGCCGAGTCTCTCTTAGCTGTCCATTTCCGTACGATTGATAAGCGCGGTGAGATGATTGGCGGTCCGATGCATTACATTGAACGTGGCTTAGGCTGGCGCTGGATGGCGATCCTTTTTGCTCTATTTGGTGTTTTGGCTGCGATTGGAACTGGTAATCTTGTCCAGGCTAATGCCATTGTCGACGCTGTGCTACAGGTCGCTCCACTCTCTCCCATAGTTTTAGGAATTATCCTGTCCATTATAACAGGCCTGGTTGTCTTGGGCGGAGTCAGAAGTATTGGAAACGTGGCAAGCATCTTAGTTCCATTAATGGCGCTCCTATATTTAGGCAGCGGCTGCATTGTGTTGTATGTGCATAGTGAAAGGATTCCTGAGGTCTTAATGACGATTTTGAGCTCGGCCTTCTCTGGACAAGCAGCATTTGGTGGCTTTGCTGGAGCTTCGTTATTGCTTGCTATTCAGATGGGCGTTTCGCGCAGCATTTTCTCGAATGAAGCTGGCTTAGGAATCTCTTCAATTGCCGCTGCTGCTGCTAAGACAAATAGCCCTGCACGCCAAGGCTTGATCACAATGGCAGGTGCGCTACTTTCGACAGCGATCGTTTGTACAATGACAGGCTTGGTCATTGGTGTCTCGGGATTGTTTGGGAGTGTTAATGAACTCGGGCAGCCGATCAGTGCCGTTGTGATGGCTTCCAAGTCGTTTGAACAAGCTTTTTCAGGCGGTGCTATCGTCATCGCTATAGGTCTCGTTCTATTTGCTTTTACGACCATTTTAGCTTGGGGTTACTATGGTGAAAAATGCATGGAGTATCTATTTGGTGAGCGTTCCGTTCTTCCTTTCCGAATCCTTTATACTCTGATCGTAATTGCAGGTGCTATTCTAAAGCTGGAAACGGTCTGGTATATTGCCGATATTGCCAATGGATTAATGGTTATTCCAAATCTAATTGCCCTGCTTGGATTGCGTCGAGTAGTTTTAAGTGAAACAGCGCGTTTTATTGCTGAACAGCAGGCTAGCCAGGCGCAAGAGGCGTTACAGGCCAAACCACAACTAAATACTTCCGTTTAAACTCTTGCACATTGTGCATAATTGGATATCACCATGGAAACTGTTAATTTTCTCCTCGATTACCTCTATGCTTGGGTTTGGGGACCTCCGCTTCTGCTTTTACTAATGGGTGTTGGAATCTATTTGACCTGGATGCTAAGGGGAATTCAGATTACCTATCTTCCTTACGGCTTAAAAGTTGCTCTGTTAGGCAAGCATTATGGAAAGTCGGAAAAGGGGGATATCTCCCATTTTGAGTCTCTCATGACTGCATTAGCTGCAACCATTGGAATTGGAAATATTGCTGGAGTGGCAACCGCTGTCACCGTTGGTGGCATGGGCGCTCTTTTCTGGATGTGGGTCACCGCTTTGATAGGTATGGCAATTAAATATGCCGAGGCTATTTTAGCTGTCCGCTATCGTACCGTCGATGAGGAGGGAGAGATGTGCGGCGGGCCCATGTACTTTATTGAACAGGGGCTTGGTTGGAAGTGGTTGGCAATTGCATTTGCATTCTTTGGAGTGATTGCTTCGTTTGGCGGAGGCAACATGCTGCAGGCTAATTCGGTTGCCGATGTTCTCTATAGTAGCTTTAACATCGATCCCTGGTATACAGCCATTGTCGTTGCCATCTTGACAGGCGTCACGCTGATTGGGGGAATTAAGAGTATTGGAAAAGTTGCGGGATGGTTAGTGCCATTTATGGCGATCTTCTACATTGGCGGTGCAAGCTTGATCATTTTTGCACGCTGGGAGATGATTCCAACGGCCATATGGACAATTTTTGAGACGGCATTTACTGGCCAAGCAGCTTTTGGAGGATTTCTTGGTTCGACTTTAGTATTGGCTCTACAAGTGGGTGTCAGTCGTGGATTGATGACAAGTGAAGCAGGGCTGGGGACAGCATCGATTGCAGCTGCAGCTGCTAAAACAGACCTGCCAGGACGCCAGGCGCTCGTTTCGATGACAGGTAGCTTCTTAGCAACGATTGTGATGTGCAGCGTAACAGGGTTAGTCTTAGGCGTCACCGATGTCTTCGGCTCCATTGGGCCCAATGGCAAGCTTCTTACCGGAGCCTCTTTGACACGTTTAGCTTTTGATTCGGTCTTTCCATGGGGTGGACATATTGTGACCTTTGGTCTCATTATGTTTGCGTTTACTACGTTGATCGGATGGGCCTACTATGGCGAAAAATGTGTGGAATACTTGGTCGGACGTAAAGCAGTGCCTTTCTACCGTATTCTCTTTTGTCTAGTTGTGATTCCAGGTGCTGTTCTCGACTTGGAATTGGTCTGGAAGGTATCCGATATCGCCAACGGCTTAATGGCTTTTCCAAACCTAATTGGAGTCATGGCATTGAGTAGTGTTGTTGTCGCGGAAACAAAGAACTTCTTAGAGGTTCTCAAAAAAGAGCGTGCCCAAGCGCAGGCAGCTTAATGGTATCATTATTTAAATAGAAGCTAGCTACTGTTTGTTAGACTACACGAGATTCCTTGTGTGGTCTAACGGGTAATTATATCTTCTTTTGAAAGCTTTTTAGTGAGCGTTCAGTCGGTAGTAAAAAACTATATTGCACGACTCATTCTAAGTTTT
>CAZZJE010000155.1:0-6566 GCA_964654295.1 uncultured bacterium
GGGCCTCATAAGACAACAATTTTGCAATTACCTCTAAAGCCTACGCTACATCAAAGTATTTACTTCGCTAACACATCATCCAAGCTATTCTTAAGAGCTGCTAACTCTTTACGATGGGCTTGAAAGAGCTCGGAAGAGACATCAAAGCGATCTTTTGACTCTCTCAAACGCTGAACAAAGTGCTGGAGCAGCTGCAACGTGCTTTCAAAATCGGTTAAAAACTGCAGCTCTTCTCCATCAATTCGTCGTAGGGTGTTGGCATAGAGAAGACGATTTTGCTGTTGGATGATGTCAGAGCTGATGATATTGATGAATTCACCCTTTTCAAAGACATCCTTGGCCACCCAAGCGTTGACAGTAAAGGCGTCGATGACTTTTCTAAAAGCCGCTTGATCTGCCTGATTGACAACTCCCTCTTTGATCTCTCCCGTTAATAGGGCTTCAAAAATTAAGTTCGCACGGTCGCGGTCTCCGTCGACAATTGCTAAGATTGCATTTTGCAGCTGTCGAAAAGTAGAGCGGGTGATTGGCAGGCTAAAAACCCGCTGTAGTGAGCGCTCAAAATGTTTAATACGCGCTTGGTCGAGAGCATTTGTTTCTGCTTTTGCAGCCATTTAACGAACTCCAAATTTAAACGTTGTCATTTGCTTTTATCCTTAAAAACACATGGTGTTTTGCTAGTTCCTTTGTTATATAAGGGGAAAAACAATTGCTTGAGAAGGAAAAAGAGTAATGGGAATCAATAGGAGATGTTGTTACGCCGCTTGTCTATCTCTGCTCGTCACATTATCGCCTGCATTATCTGCAGAAAATAGTGCTCTACAAGAGACAGAAGTTTTGAATGTAGAAGTGATTCCAGATATCGCTCATGTCGAACTTTTAACCCCTGCACTCAAAGAGAGAAAAACTCGAAAGGTAAAATTGGCGAATGGCTTAGAGGCCTATCTTGTCTCCGATCCCCATACCGAATCTTCGGGAGCTCTGCTTGCTGTTCGATCCGGCAGCTGGCAAGATCCCATTGAATATCCCGGTATGGCTCACTTCCTAGAACATATGCTTTTTTTAGGCAACCAAGCCTATCCCGATGAATCCGATTATGATCGCTATATTACCGAATATGGCGGCAATCTGAATGCCTTTACGACGAGTGACTACACGGCCTATTTATTTACTGTAGATAACCAGGCGCTTCCAGGCGCTTTAGACCGTTTTGCCCATTTTTTCATCGACCCTCTGTTTAATCCATCAGGTGTCGCGCGCGAGATGCAAGCGATTGAACAGGAGTATGCAAAAAATGTAGAAGATGACTCTTTTCGCCTGCTCTACGTTCTTAAAGAGATTGGCGATCCTAAGCATCCGCAAAACCGCTTTAACATGGGAAATAACCTTACTCTCTCTAGTGTTAGCCAGGAGCTGCTAAAAAATTGGTATCGCCAACACTATAGCGCCAACCTGATGCGCTTGATGGTTGTCTCTACACTTCCTATCGAGGAGCTAGAACAACTCGTTGTCGATGAGTTTTCTGCGATCCCCAATTACAACTTTCCTCTTCCGACAGCCGAAAATAACTCCACTTCTCCCTACTCCTTCGGACACTTTATTTTTGTAGAACCAACTAAAAAGATGCGCTCTCTCATTTTAAACTGGGAGTTTCCACCAGAGCTTTACAATCCTGAGACGCGTGACGGTGAACGCCTGATCAGCTTTATATTGGGTCATGAAGGTGACGAAAGTTTAATTGCTCAACTGAGAAGAGAGAAGCTAGCTGATGAGCTCTGCAGCGGTATCCTTCACGTTGGGGATCGATTGAGTCAGCTGACAATAGAAATTGGTTTAACTCCCGAAGGATTAAACCAGGTCCATGTTGTGATTGAACGAGTTTTTCAAGCGATCAATCTGATGCGGCAAGAGGGGATTCCACGTTCTCTGTTTGATGAAGTCCAACGCTCAGAAAAGCTGGCCTATCAATATCAAGAGCGTCAAGATCTCTTTGCAGATTTATCGTCGCATGCTTCCGATTTTGTAGAGGAGCCTCTAAGCTCTTATCCTGAACATACGCAAATTATCTCTTACTACAACCCTGATGCGATTAAAAAAGTACTCAACTTCCTTACCCCGCAAAATTGCCAATTTGTCATCATGGCTCCGCAAAGTGAGACAGGTGTAAAACTCGATCATCAAGAGCGCTGGCTTAAGGCTCCCTATACCCTTGTACCAATTGCTCCAGATCGTTTAGAACATTGGGCCAAGATCAATAGACATCCCAAAATTGACCTGCCGGCAATCAACCCCTTTATTCCAACTCAACTGACACTTTTTAACACACTAAATCCCGACCCTTCTCAAGAATATATTGTTAAGCCTAAAAAGATCTTGGACGAGAAGCAAATTACACTCTATTTTGCTCCAGACCGCCTCTACGGTGTTCCTCAGCTATATGGCTATCTAGAGGTACGCACTCCTCAGATAGACCTGCGCGATCCTCAAAAAATTGTCTTTGGAGACATCTATGCCAAAGCAGTCAAAGAGGCACTCTCTAAATATAGCTACCCAGCTCAAATGGCCGGGCTTAACTACTCTGTCGATACAACCGATAATGGCCTTGGCATCACGATCTTTGGTTATAGCGAAAATATGCCCATTCTCTTTGCTGAGATTGCAAAAAAATTGCGTGAAACAACTTTCGATGAAGCCTCCTACAAAATTTATAAAGATAGCCTTCTGCGCCAATATCAAAGTTTTGAAAAAGAGTATCCTCTCAGGCAGGCCCTCGATCAGTTTAAAGATATGATCTATGAGCACTATGTGACGTCGCGCGAAAAGACAACTGCTTTAAGGCGTCTCTCCTATGCTAAGGCTAAAGAGCTAGCCTCCACCTTATTTCAACAAAATTATATTCTAGGAATTTTTTACGGAAATATCAGAGAGCAGCAGGCCAAAAAGATGGGAGAGCTCCTTAGGCAAACATTGGGAGGCACCCCCTATCCTTTAGCCAAGCAGTATCAGCGAGAAGTGATTATTCTGCCTGAAGGCCAGGGACCTTTTTATCTAGAAACTAACATCAATGCAAATGGTAATGCCGCCCTGCTTGCCGTAGAGTCGACGCCTTTCAGCTTTAAAGCGCGAGCAGCCCAACAGATTGCCATGCAGGCGATCGACCAAGCTTTCTTCGATGCCTTACGTACAAAGCAGCAGACAGGCTATCTGGTGACGACAAGCCCTGAAGAGATCGAGCTACAGCTTTTCGACCTCTTTGGTGTGCAGTCTAATACACACGAGGTCAGAGACCTGCTGGCTCGCTTTGAACTTTTTATTGAGGGATTCCTCCAGAATTTATCAGAGCAAAATCTCTCGGAAACTCGTTTTGAGACCATTCGAAACTCTCTGCTTACCCAGCTAACCCAGCCGCCGCCCAATTTAAACGAAATGGGGCGGCTCTTAAAGCGCCTTCTTTTTTCCTATCAGGCTGACTTTGACTGGAAAACTAAGCGCATTGAAGCCTTCAAGCAGCTGACTTATTCCGAATTCAAAGAGCTGACCCAAAATTTTTTGGGTAAAAAGAACAAAAGGCGAGTTGCGATCTTGCTAAAAGGTAGCATTCCAGAGGATAATGTTTTTGATTATCATCGTCTTAAAAATGGAAACGAGCTGCAGCGCGTCAGTAGCTATCAGACATTTCAAGAGCAGCTGCATGCTCTGCCAGCGATGACGACAGATAAATAGGCTTGCTTTTTTGGTTGTGGAGAATTTTGAATGAAAAAATTGCTTGAATGGGTCCTTTACTATTTTTTTCGCATCATTTTGTCAGTGCGCTACAAGTTTACAGTCAAAGGACTCGATAAACTTAATGATAAAACTTTAACTCGGCCTGGCGGAGTCCTATTTCTGCCCAACCATCCGACCGTTTTTTCTGATCCACTGCTTGCTTCTCTTGCAGTCTGGAAGCGCTTTCCAATTCGTCCTATGGTCATCGAATATATGTATTATATGACCGGTGTCAACTGGATCATGCGTTTTGTCAATGCTCTGCCTGTTCCAAATTTTAATACTTCAAGTAACAGCTTAAAACGCAAGCGTAGCGAAAAAGTCACCCAGGCAGTGATTGACGGGTTACGGCACAAAGAGAACTTTTTAATCTACCCTTCCGGCCGAGTCAAAGATGGCCCCCTAGAAATTATCGGTGGCGCTTCTGCTGTTCATCGCATTCTTCAAGAGGTTCCTGAAGCCAACGTTGTTCTTGTTCGCATCAAAGGTCTTTGGGGTAGCTCTTTTTCGCGTGCTTTAACAGGTAAGCCTGTTCAGATGGGCCCTAAAATTTGGGAAAATGTCAAGATTGCCCTAAAAAATCTCATCTTTTTTATTCCAAGGCGCTACGTGGAAATCGAGCTGGTGCCAGCGCCTGCTGATTTTCCCTACAACGCTTCGCGTCTAGAGATAAACCGCTGGTTAGAACAGTGGTATAATCAGCCAGATGGGCTTTCTCCACCTAAAAGCGACTATCCAGGCGATTCTCTCATTTTGGTTCCCTACTACTTCTGGAGTAAAGAG
This sequence comes from uncultured bacterium, assembly GCA_964654295.1. GTDB lineage: Bacteria > Chlamydiota > Chlamydiia > Chlamydiales > JABDDJ01 > CAZZJE01. The sequence continues at coordinate 4,549 of CAZZJE010000155.1, forward strand.
CTTCCTAAAATAGAAGTTAAACCAGCTGAAACAATTACTAGCGTCGCGTTCCATAAAATTCCGATTGATATCCGGGAAAAAATCACTCAGAAGATCTCTCAAATTACAGAAATCCCTGTCGATAAAATTCGGCCTGACACCCAGCTCACTTCTGAGTTAGGATTGGACTCTTTAGATTTAGCCGAATTGGGTGCCTATCTACATGAGCAGTTTGATGTTGAAGGCGTGCACGTTCAAGATTTGACTACGCCGCAGCGTGTCATGGAAATCGCTGCACACCATATTGTTTGCCAGGCAGAAGAGGAAGATGAGATTGAAAGTGACCTCTCGAAATGGCACCGCCTGCCAGCTGGAGGAAAAAAGCGGGTTGATGTTGCCTTAGGAGAGACGATTCCTGAAGTTTTTCTGAACAATTGCGCTCGTATGGGTGATGCCATCGCCTGCTCAGATTCTCGCACAGGTATTCTTACCTATTCAAAAATGAAGCTGCGCGTTGTCCTTTTGGCAGATATGATTAAAAAGTTGCCTGGAAATTATATTGGAATTTTGCTGCCCTCCAGTGCGACAGCTAACTTATTGATTTTAGCGATACAATTGGCAGGTAAAGTGCCGATTATTATTAACTGGACTATTGGTCCTCGCCACTTGGAAGCTGTTGTCCAGCTTTCAAATGTCGAGACAATATTAACCTCTTGGACCTTCTTGGATCGCTTGCATAACGTTGACTTGGAGCCCATAGAAGATCGTTTAACGATGCTTGAAGATCTGCGTCATAAGATTGGTTTAGTGGACAAAGCAAAAGCTTTTATACGTTCCAAATACTCGACAAGGCACCTTCTCAAGCTTTTCGGATCAGATAAAAAAAGTGCTGAAGATCAAGCTGTGCTTCTTTTTACAAGTGGTACAGAAAGCATGCCCAAGGGGGTTCCCTTGACGCATCGCAATATCTTGAGTAACCAGAGATCAGCCTTGCAGACTTGGGAAATTTTCAATGATGATGTCTTTCTTTCGATCTTACCTCCCTTCCATGCTTTTGGCTTTACCGTCACAGGTCTATTGCCTCTGTTAAGTGGCATTAAAGTGGCCTATTTCCCTGATGCCACCAATGGCAAAGGGATGGCAAAGGCAATGGAGAAGTGGGATATCTCTCTATTTTGCGGAACACCAACATTTATTAAAGGAATGCTTCAAGCCTCCACTCCTCAACAGATTAAATTTCTACGTCTATGTGTAACAGGTGCTGAAAAAGCGCCTCAGATTTTATTTGACCTTATGGCTTCTAAAGGCAAGCCTGGCTGTCTAGTCGAGGGCTATGGCATCACAGAGTGCTCGCCTGTTTTAACGATCAATCGCATTGGAAAAGAGCAAAAAGGTGTCGGTGAACCGCTGCCTGGAGTCGAGTTGACTGTTGTTAATCCAGAGACGTTTGAGCCTCTGCCTAAGGGATCGCAAGGTCTTGTGTTAGCTCGTGGAGACAATATCTTCAAAGGCTATCTCAATCCAGGTCTCTCCAAACCCTTTGTCAACCTGGATGGGCACACCTGGTATAATACAGGCGACTTAGGCTATTTAGATGAAGAGAATCGCTTAATTTTGGGTGGACGCAAGAAGCGTTTTGTCAAAATTGGCGGAGAGATGGTCAGCCTGTCGGCAATTGAAGAGATCTTGCTGCAGCAGCAGCAGAAAAAGCATGGAATCATTGAAGAGGGAGTGACCTTAGCCGTCTGTGCCCGCGAGCTTCCAGGTGAAAAGACAAGGCTTTTTGCCTTCACTAAGCTTCCAATGCAGCTAGAAGAGGCTAATGAAGCTTTGCGTCTAGCCGGCTTCAGCAACTTGGTCAAAATTTCAACGATTATCCAAGTTGAAGAGATCCCTCTCATGGGTACAGGTAAAACCAATTATCGCGATCTAGATGAGCAGGTTAAGCGCTACGAAACCAAGCGGTTAACTGAAGCCTAATCTATAGCGTAGGCTTTAGAGGTAATTGCAAAATTGTTGTCTTATGAGGCCCAATGCAC
>CAZZJE010000156.1:0-6539 GCA_964654295.1 uncultured bacterium
AGCCGTTTAGCTAAAGAATAAGTAGCATCTTTATTTGAAATCTCACCCTTTTGAACCTTTTGAATAAGCTCAAAGGCTTTGTATCCCTCGTGCTGGATGTATGAATAGACATTTGATTCTGCCTGATCAACGCACATCTTCTCCTCCTTCTACAACTCTTTTATCCAAAATACTAATCGATGAGGAGACTCCTCTTTTTCTCCAATGTTCACCCAAAAGCTATCATAGCTAATATCAAGACACTTTTTGAAACCGAGTTTTATCCAAAGGGGATATTCAATATGTTTATAGTCTTTGGGTGCCCTAGGATCATTTTTAGCCACTTGAATATTACAGCAAGTCATTTTAGAGTAGAGTCCATCCTTTAAAACGATTGATTCCAACTGGTTATAAAGCTTCTCACCAATTCCTACACCACGGTAGTTTTTTAATAAAATCAACTCACCAATGTAGAAAAATGATTCTAAGCCTAATCCTTGATTTAGAAAAGGAACTTGATAGCAGTCTCTCGATTCATCCAATGGAATCCCTGCACAAGCACCAATTATTTTACTCCCGTCAAATGCTAAACAGACAATACTATTCGGAGAGTTGCCATAAGAGCTAATATAGCTTTCATATCCTTCATCTTCACCATTGTAAAGGTATGGATATTCAGCAAAAATCTGATGGCAGAGAGCTGCAAACTCTGTACAATATTTTTTTGTCTCCTCTCCTCTTAAAGACTTATAGGTTATGGAGCCTGCTAAGACCTTTGCTGACAAGAGAATGCCCAGGACAACAGCGGTCTTAAATAGTTTTGAGAGGGCTATATGCATGTTACCTCTAGGAAAATCAGTGTTAAAGGCTTAGAAAAATAGAACTTTATCAAATAGACGTTGATAATGAGTGGTTAAATTTTTGGTTGTTTTTATTTATTTGATTTTTAACTTTATAAGTTGATATTATTTTTGATTTAATTTTAATCTTTTTTATTTAACCTTATGGCTTTTTTTAGAATTCAAGGGGTTGTTGAACCAAGCCCATCTTTTTCTCCTAATTTTTCTTCTTACTCATCTCCTAGCCAACTTCTGTTAGATGATGATTTCGAAGATGCTTGCTTACCACAGAAGCTCATTTCTAACGATCAGACGTCTGTTCACACTTTGCGTTCACGCACGGTTGTTCCCTGCACATCGGATGCTAAATTGTCCAATTTATTTTTTAATAATTCTGAGGTAGATCGTTTAAGTTCTCAAGTCTCTTCTTTCCATTTTCATCCAGAAGCTCCCCCTTTCGATACGGCCAAAAACATGAAATCAGAGGAACTTGTCATCAGTTTTGGAGAATTGCCCTCTCCACCCGCAACTGAAAAGGAGGAAGAACTTAAGATTACTTTTGGAGAAGATCCTTCGTTTGAAGCTAAAAATGAACACGAAGAGCTTACGATTATTTTTGGAGAAGACCCCTCACTCCAAGCCAAACATGCAGATAAAGAGATCCAAATTACTTTTGGAGAAAGCACTTCTCATGTAGTGCACAATAAAAAAATAAGAAGAGAGAAAGCTGTAGAAGAGTCTGACGAAGATTACCTTCCTAGTAACTCGCTTTTTCAAATGATTTTTAAAACAAAAACCGCTGTTTTAGGTGCCTTTGGATTTTGTTGTGAAGCTCTTACATTATTCCGTAAGTTTGAATATCTAGTGACCAGCAGTGATAGCAATTTTCAAATGGAGAAGTATGACTTCCGCATGGTGTATCGAGGAGTTAGAGGGGGGACTGTATCAAAAGAGATTCATCTCATACCTGTACAAGTTCTTCAAGATAGGGTATGGACAATTTCCATGCCTGAATGTCATTTAAAAAAAGTTAATGTGATTGCATCCATTCAATATAAGCTTAAAGAGGCTTCTGGTTTCAAAGACTGGGAGGCCTTTAGCAATATTAAAGTGCACTCTGCCATCAAAGCCAGATATGTTAGGAAATTGGCTACTTCCTTGCCCGCTTTAAGCTATCCCACTCTCTCCTCTTTTCAGATCGTTGGACAAAATTTAAAAGAGCCGATTCATTCAAATTTTAGACCCTTTTTTGATTTAACACCTCTTAAAGCCAATGTTGCAAGTGTTGACGAGGCTTCTCTTAAAATATTTAAAAACGCAGAAGGAATTAAAGCTCTTATTGTTACAGACTTTATTTTACAGTTTCCCTACCCCTTCAGGAAGATTGAGGATAAGAAGATATTAAACATTTTTGATCAATTGAAAAGAACGGTTCGTAAACCTACAGAGAGCTATTTAGATTTTAATTATCCTTTCTACTCCTTTCAAAAATATTCAGTAAAGGATCCTTTTAAGTTCGAAGATAACCCAATCTTTCATAAAAGGATCATTATACCTTCGACTACAAAGGCAGGTCTGATGCTATGCAATTTTATTGATCCAATTCGCCTATTAAGTCACCCAAAGAATAGAATTTCTCCGCTTGAAGCGTGGAACCAAAAGTCTCTAAAAGTATCCACAATTAAAGCTGCTTTAAATGGGAAGTCAGCTTTAGATTCAAATCGGATCGACTGTTGGATTCAACGCTACATGCCATCTTCTAAGCAATATTGCCCCACAATTTTAATTGGATTGCTCGGCATTTTAGAAAAAGAGCTTGGTATCTCGATACGCAGCCTTTTAGATCCTTGCGCAGGGTATGGAGGCCGTCTTACCGGAGCGTGTGCAGCTCTTGATTACTATCTAGGAGTCGATCCCTCTTCGGCCTTGCATCCTAAATATCAAGAAATCTACCAGTTTCTGCGTTCGCATGGCAAAACAGACACAAAAATTGAAATGGTTCAAGAGCCCTACGAAAAAGCCGATTTAGAGCCTTATTTAGATAAGTTGTTTGGTGAGGAAAGATTGCAGGCGCCTTTTGATGCCGTTGTGAGTTGCCCTCCTTACTTTGCCTTAGAGATTTATAGTGAAGAAGAGACACAATCTGTTAAAAATTATCCAACGCTAGAGGGATGGATGCAGCATTTTTTACAACCCCTCATTGACAAGTCGGCTCGCTATTTGAAGCCCGGTGGAGTTTTAGCAATTAATATACGCGATTGCAAAACCTTCAAGGGCAGCGATGAGGAATATGAGATCTGCGATCCGATGAATAGATACTGTTTAAGTCGGGATGATTTGGAGTGGGTAGGTGTAATCACTGTGAATGGAGGAGCGGGTGTTCCTACGACAACAACTTACTCTAAGGAGCCACTAGCGCCTAAAATGAGCAGGCATGATGGAAATGTCCGAATACAATCTTATGACTTTATCTGGATCTATCGCAAGAGAGACAAATTATCGTGACTGCTCCCTCGCCTAAAGGCGAAGGAGCAGTCACAGATTTTTGACCCAGTTTGCAATGTCTTCCATTGCTTGATTTTTAACGTTTTCAGCAAGTGGTAAATCTAGAAATCCGTGGATGACTCCTTGATAGCATCGGGTCTGCTCTTTGGCTCCTGCTTATCGTAAACAAATTCCATATAACTGGCCTTCATAATGTTTTCGATTTAAATCATTAGTCAATATTGAATAAACAAGCAGCTGTCCAGCTACAGTAAACTCCTTAAATTCACGTATCAGCAGAGTCAATGCTGCTACCAAATTCCCTTCGGCACTCTCGCCGCAAAGAATGACTTTGTATTTGTTCGCAGAAATGTCAGAAGCATGGTCTACAATCCACTCTTGTCCAAAATAAACACATTCTCTTCACTCCAGGAGTCTATCATTTGGATGATACGATTCGCGTGACAAATCCAAATACCATTATTTTTGGATTAGGCCATCCTTCTCTAGTGGCCGACACAGGAAAGCCGATTATGTTACTTAGCGATGTCAATGGCATCCAAGTAGCTGGACTTTTATTTGATGCTGGCCCCCAAGCCTCTCCCACTCTGTTGCAAGTTGGAGAAACTGTTAGCGGGCGTTCCCATGCCAAAAATCCTATCTTTCTCTACGATATCTTTTGTCGTGTAGGAGGAATGTATCATGGCAGCCAAAGCCAAATATGTGTTGTGATCAATGCCAACGATGTTGTTGGAGATAACTTCTGGTTATGGCGCGCAGATCATGGCTCAAATGTTGGTTGGAATGTCAATAAAGCAGATACTGGCATCATCGTAAACGGTAATAATGTCGTGATCTATGGATTGATGGTTGAGCATTTTCAAAAATATCAGACCATCTGGAATGGCGATAATGGACTTGTCCATCGTTACCAATCTGAAATTCCATACGATCCACCAAGCCAAGATGCCTGGAAAAATGGCTCTGTCAATGGCTATGCTTCCTATAAAATTGGCGATAATGTCAACACTCATAAGGCGCCGGCATTAGGAATCTATTGTTACTTTAGGGATGCCAATAATATTTTTGAGGAGCGTGCAATTGAAGCACCTACCGGCAGAAATATTACTCTACTGCATATGATCACCTTCTGGTTAAATGGTAATTCCAATAGTGCAATTAATCACGTTGTGAATAATGTCGGGGGCGCGGCTACTCAATGGAATAGATGTGTTAACTTAGCACAATGGCCATAAACTAACTGAACAGCTTAACCTATCAATTCATCCTCATTTTAGATAAGTTGTTAGGTTAAGCCCTGTAGATTTAGATTTGGAGGGAACGCGACTTTAGATGGATGCCTTTACAATCAAATTTATAGAGAAGCTTCCAAAAGAGATCGAAGAGCGAATGAGTCGTGAGCTCGTCGAATATGAAAGTAGCCATGCAATTGATGTTAATTATAAACGATTTTCAATCGTTTTAGAAAAAGAAGACGGATGTATAATTGCTGCCTTAAATGCCTATACAGCATTTTCCGAAATCTATGTCGATGACATCTGGGTAGAAAAAGCATTTCGTGGCAAAGGTTATGGAACAGAGTTGCTAAAAGCTCTTGAAGATCGGTTTGATGGCAAAGGTTTTAATAATATCAATTTAGTGACAAGTGCTTTTCAGGCTCCAGATTTTTATAAAAAATGTGGCTTCACGGCCGAATTTGTACGACACAACGTAAAAAATCCGAAGCTCACCAAAACATTTTTTGTAAAATATTTTAAAGATGAAGTGCAAACTCAAGGCATTTTGAAAGAAGTAGCCATTTGCTCTTCTAAGATGTTATTCACAAATTAAATTGGTGAAATTTTAATAACTATAGTTGTATCTATTAAATTAAAATTTACAAGAGGAAAAGCATGTATTTCTTGGATCGTCGTGATGCAGGTCGTCGACTTGCGCAGGCATTGGCGAAATACAAGGGACAAGACGCCGTCATATTCGCTTTACCGCGAGGTGGCGTCGTCGTTGCTGATGAGATCGCCAAATTTTTAGAGGCTTCACTTGATCTAGTTTTAGCTCATAAGATTGGACATCCTCGTCAACCTGAATACGCCATTGCAGCTGTCTCCGAAAGTGGACAATTAGTCGGTAATAAAAGTGAAATTGAGTCTGTCGATTCAGAGTGGTTTGAGAGCCAGAAAGAACGGGAGATGGAACAGATTAGAAGAAGGCGTATTAGCTATCTCAAAGGCAAAAAAACCTCTTCATTAGAAGGTAAAATCGCCATCATCGTCGATGATGGCATTGCTACGGGATTGACTATGCTGGCCGCCATCTTGGAATTGAAAGTACACCACCCCAAACAAATAGTCGTTGCTGTTCCTGTTTCTCCTAAAGATAGTACCGATTTGTTTCGTTCGCAAGTGGATGAGTTTATTGCTTTAGATGCTTCTGAAACAGAGCCATTCAAAGGTGCCGTCGGTGCCTATTACCACACATTTTTGCAAGTGGAAGATGAGGAAGTCATTCGAATTTTAGAGTCTTATATTGAGGAATAAATATGGAGCAACTCGTTCTTGTCAAAAGCGATCAAGTAGCCTTAGAGGGAATGTTAAAAGTTCCTGAAAAAGCGCAAGGAGTTGTCCTTTTTGCTCATGGGAGTGGAAGCAGCCGGCTCTCTCCAAGAAACAATCATGTGGCGGATATTTTGAGAGAGGCTGGCCTCGCTACCCTTTTATAGTGATTTAAAATTGATTTTTTATGATTTTTTCTGTATATAAATCGTCATGGTTTATTCAATCGACTTAAGACAAAGAGCTTTAAATTATATTGCAAATGGTGGATCTCGTTTGGAGGCAAGTAAGATTTTTGGTGTTACCATTTCCACATTAGCAAACTGGCTTTCTAGACAAAAGCAACAAGATTTGGCCCCTAAAATGAATGGGTCCAAACCTAGTAAAATTGATAATGAAAAACTTAAAAAATATATTGAACTCCATCCTGACAGCTATTTAAGAGAGATTGCTGCTGAGTTCAACACAACTTTACAAGCAGTATTTTATGCCTGCAAAAGGCTGAATATTACTTTAAAAAAAAGGCCTCACGCTACAAAGAAAGGGATGAGAAGAAACGAGAGGCATTTCAAAAAGAATTAGAGACGATTCCCAAAGAAGACCGTGTTTATTATGATGGTTATCGACTGCATTTCTGATACGCATGGACAACATAAAAAACTGATGC
>CAZZJE010000157.1:0-6511 GCA_964654295.1 uncultured bacterium
TGCCTTTTATTATCTGCAACTGGCTCTGGTTATTTGTAGATGCTTCCCAGAGCCCCTGGGTAAGGAGCTGAACGATTACCACAGGACTTTCAACGCTTCGACAAGTCGCCGGCACTCCAAAAGACTCTTAGCTAAGATTTAAGGAGTGATCTGCACAAGCCCAATATCGCCTTGACGCCACAATTCAAAGGAACTTTTAAAAAACCGTCGCTCTTTAGCATTTTTCAATAGAGCCTGAGCCGCCCCATCTAAGTTATTATCGTACAAATCGTTTAATATTTCATTAGGAGATTCGCTTTTAGGCTGCTTGAGAGCCCCTTTTTTAGGAGCAGTCTCTTTTAATATTTCATTAGAAGGTTCGCTCTTAGACCGTTTAAGAACTCCCTTTTCAGGAGCAGCCTTTTTTATATCGGGAGGGGGTCTATGCTTAACTAAAGGAGCTCCTTGATCGGCATTAGCAAATCTAACCCCTTTTTTTGCTTTAGGAGCCGCTACCTCCGGTTCTTGAAGAAGTTGATAGGCGATTGGGGATAACATCACAAACTTAGTATCGGGCTCGATGGGATAGCTATCTACTTGGATCTGCTCTAAAGGAAGATTTGCTCCGATTTCTACATGATTAGGCTTTGCAACGACATCCATCCTTATTTTTGGGGAATCACCCTTGTCTTTATGTAAAGCCACAACGCTATTTTTACCCATATTGAGAGTAAAAAGAGTTGGCTTTCCATTAATCTCTATTTTTAAAGCTAAAGAGAGGCTATTGAGCATATCAGGCTTAGCGCCCAGTTGCAGTTGATGCAAGGTTAGGGCGACTTCACGGATGGCTGTTTTGACTTCATGTTCCGAAGGATTAGCAGGCAGCTTATCCAGCTGAAGCTCGAGGAACTTTTGAACCTCTGCGTTGAATTCATTGATCAATTTTGCTTGTTGGCTGCCACTGTGAGGCGTGACCAAAAGAATTCCTCCTTCAAATGATCCCCTAGAAAATGCACTAGAAACGACACCTAAGCGCGGTTGATCTTCTTGTTTAATTCCCCCCACTTTTTTTCTTATAATGGGCGGATTAATATAGAGCCCTGTTTGAAGGGTAGAAACCACCTGATTTTGGATTGCTTCGTAGCCAAAGCCGCTCTCATCAAGCTGATTTGCATAAGAACGACCAAGTGGCTCGCCCTGCAGGTCTTGTCTCTTTTTATCTTTTGGAGGCGCCAGCAGCTTTTCTATTTTGTTTTTTTCATCCGTATTGATCGCTTGTTTTTGCTCTTTCGTGAGATGGGGCAAGAGGAAGAGCAGCTGATCAGTTTTTAGAACTTGAATAGTTTTTTTCGAAAGCTGTTTGATAAAAATTGGATCAGCAAACATTAAATGAGAAGGGGTAATCTTTAAGAGTGTTTCCGGAGAAAGGTCCAGTAATCCTTTCCCTACTACGATGTCTATTGGATACACTCTATTTTTAGATTGATTTTCGCTATAGGCTTGAAGCAACTTGAATTTTTCTGGACTCTGTTTGATCTCTTCCCGTAAAGCTTTATTGTGGGTTAGGCGATAAATGCTCTTTGCGGGGTATTTCTTTAAAAGCAGTTCAAATTTGTCATCTGGCAACCCAATCCAAACCTCTACTGGAATTTCAGATAATTGAGCGCCTGACAGTTTTTCAATAGGGATCATATCTCTCAATTCTGCAGGCATCTTTTTAAACAAGTTAATAGGAAATTCATTAATATCAGCTCGTTTAAAAACAGCAGGAAAGCGATCTATCATCTCATCTTTAGAAAACGCAAAAAATAGTTCCTTATCTACATGTTCTAGCTGCGTTTTAGTGAATTTTCGAGCCTGTCCAGCTGAAATATCACTAAATTTAGAAGTAGAGATTAGATCCAAAGAAATCTCTGGAAACAAGTCAGCAGGAATTTTTGGAAACTGCTCTTTTGAAAGAGAGTGAGATAGAACTGTATTAATCTCCTCTGCGTTAATTTGAGAAAAATCTATCGCATTATTGTTATAGGATGCCAAAGATAGCACATGTTTATAAACATCTTGGTATTTTTCCACCATTTTTGGGTCTTCTTTTGGGTCTTTTTCTGAATTTTCTTTCTTATGAGAATACTTTTGAATGGCGGCAAAACCAATAAAGTGGACAATCACCTTTAATTGATCTCTACTGAGCTCAATAGCCTCTTCCCCCAACATTTGGAAAGGAGTTTTAGCCGCAGGCATCTCTTCCTTCAAGATTTTTGCACTTGTCTCCTTGTCTTTTGTTCCCTCTCGCAATAAAACTGATGGCTTGTCTGCAAGGTGGGCTGCCTCTAAATAGATTAAAGCCCCTGGACTAAGCTGTCTGATTGTTTCAAATAATTTCTTTTTTAGCCCATTTATTTCTGTAATCCGTGCTTTTAACTCTGCTTTCGCTTGCTCTGCTTGATAGTTCGGAAGCTCCTCTTCTAACGCTAAAATCGTGCGATTAGTATCTGTTGCAACTTTAATTAGACCTAATTCTTTTTTACGTTCTGAATCGTCACTAGCTAGCAAAAAAGAGAGCCTTTCAGGCTGGTGGTCAATCAAGCTGTTCAAATTGTGTAAATTCGAAGTTAAAAGGTCGAGGCTTTCTGCTTTTTTTAACTCCTCCACTACTATCTTAAATTGATCTACTGTCATCTTTTTAAACCAATCATTCGGTATATTTAGTAGCTGACGGCCACTAAAAGCACTAAAATTGAACAACTGTATCGTGGCATCATTGATACTTCCTATTAAAACTTCATTGTCTGATCGATTAAGCATCTTGCTAATGAATGATGGGATGTTAGACCATTCGGAGAACCTTGCAGCCTTAAAAAACGACATAGGCACACCTTCGATTTGAGCGGGAGTCATCGCTGCAAAATGAGCCGCTTGTAATAGATTAATTGTTTCGGAAGGCATCTTACTGAGCGTATCTGGAGGTAGCTTTTGGAATAGCGCTAATGGAAAATACGGAATCAATTCGGGCATTTCTTTGGCTAAATCCAACAAGCTTTCAGGTAGTGAAGCTAGCTGAGCCTCATTTAAACGGGCTTCTATTTGGCTCACCAGAAAAAGCTTAGGTGATTTTTCAGCTAAAGTCATGGCTAGCTTTTCAATGCTGGCATTATCCAAACGAGTGATTATCCGGCTCTTCATAAAAAGCTTCGGTGATTTTTCAGCTAAAATAGTTGCCAACTTTCCTAAGTCGACATTCTTTGGATCTTCCATCATTTTTTTGAGAAGTTCATCACTCAAATACTTTTCCAATTGGTTTCCATCTAAATTTTCGGCGAAATAAAACCATTGCTGGGGTGTGAGAGCACTAATTACTTGAGGGTCTAACTCTTCTAAAACTTGGGCACTGCTAAAAGTAAAAAGCTCGGGAGGAATTTGGGAGATCTCTTCCGGTGCAAGCTTACCTAGAGAATTTAGATTGGTAGAGGACTCTGTAACTGCTGTTACCACCCCTCCAAGACCCAAATCAGAAAAGTATTTTCTCATCGCATCGTTATTCGATAGAGAGCGCTTTAATACAAGCTGCTCTAATTTCTTTGCCGGCCTTGGAAATACGGCTTCATATTGACCAACAATCTTTTTCCTGGTTTCACTTGTATGATCAGCTGCAAGCCATCCCTTGACATATTTTAAACCTTCTTCTTTATTAACTGACTTTCCACCAAAGGTAAAAGTTCCTCGGACAGCAAAAGTTAAGAAGGGATCATACCCCACGCTATTAGGAAAAACTTTATGTAATGTCGCGACATCGCCTGTTAATAGAATTTGAGTAGCAGTCATTCCAGATGGATGATCTCTTAAATGATCCTCCATCTTTTGGGTATACTCTGTAAAAGTAATGCCTTGATCGAGCAGATATTGCAGGAACCGCCGGGTTTCGGGATTTAGCTTATCGAGCAGATGGGCATATTGAGCGATCTCATATAGAGTTACACCTTTAAAAAACGCAGAAATATTTTGAGATTCGATTTTAGCTAGTTCAGCTATTGCATCTTTTCCGGGGTTATTAATGCTATAGAAAGTGGTAATACTACGCATCTCATCTAATAAAGCCCCTGCTATCTTCTCTTCGGCCGACACCTTCTCACCGGGCTTGGCGACAGGCAGCGGACGAAAAGGCTGTATCGCTGTTCCTTCTTTCATATCTCGAGCAAGAGCCTCGTAGACGGCTGCAAACTGTCCTTCATTCTGAATGGAGCTTCTTTGGCCATTATATTGCAGGTAGATAGCCATTGGGTTAATGTTGAGAGGCTTACCTGAAGATTTCGCTTTTGCCTCTTTGTATTGCGCCAAGCTCTCCATGTAGAGGATTTGTGTGTCCGTGCGTCCCTCTCCCCCTTTACAATTGACAGCCGTGCAAGAGCCATATGTTTTCTGAAGTTCTAACACAGTTGCCGTCGCTTGTCGCATCACTTGAATATCGGGAGGAGCAAAATCGGCCCAATTGCGTACTCCAACGACAACCATTTGAACGGGAGGTTTGTTTCCTCGTTTAACAAGGATGGTGGATTGGGTAATAAAGGAAATGTTGTCTTCAGCTTCGGGAACTTGTCGATGTTCTTGCTTCAACAAAGTAACCAGAGTCACCTCGCTATCTCTTCCATGAACTTTTGTTTCTCCTACTTCTCTAGGCAAGAGCTCAAATCCATGCATATGGGCTTCGCCATTCTCTTTCAGGTCAACAATGATTCGTGAGTTATTAGCAATTAAAGTATCGAAGTATTCGTGAACCGTCTCTTGGGTAGGAGCCGCTGAAGCAATATAATGTCTAGCAGAGCTATTGGAAGAGAGGACAATATGGCTAGCATCAAGCTTAGGATCTTTTCTAGGGCTGGCTCGGCTATGAAGACGGCCGACATCATCCGTTTCAGCTCCATAGTTTGGCTTTAACTTGGTTTTTAACAGATCGTAATTTGTGTAAATTCCTCCTATGCCAGTTTGCAAAAGGCCCACAACTTCGGTGTAGGTGGGAGGCTCGGCACTGTTTATTTCAAAAGGTTTAATCCCTGGTATCTCATTGAGTGACTTAACAGGATATTTGGTTTTATCTTTGCCAAATGCAATCTCAGATACATTTTGCAAAGAGATGTCATCGAATGCTTTTTTTAGTGATTTATCGGGTAATTTACTCAAGATTTGCTTAAAGATAGCTTCTGCACGGGACACGTCTCCACTCAAATAGAGAAGCTTAGATCGATTCCAATCACTTATCAGAGCTTCGTCCTTACTATTCTTAATTAACTCGTTAACAGCTTCTCTCTTTATAAAAAGAATCAGGGAGAGATGTGGAAGGGAGCCACTATTATATAGCATACTTAAGCCCTTCTCAAATTGAGTGGGAAGCTTATCCATTTTTAGAAGCTTATCTAATTTTAAAGGAGGTTTTGCCATCGCTGCTGTAAATGCACTGAAGGCTTTAAGAACTTCTGTTTCAGGCTTATTTTGCTGAATCGCCTGCTGCAGCTGATTCCACTCCTTTTTAAGTTTAGGATTGTCTTCGACAACCGCGCTGAATATTTTGAAGTTGTCCTTTAATTGCATCAGTGTCGGATGGCTATATGAAGCTGCTATGGCCACTTCAGGATATGCCTGAAAGAGAGAATCTAAATGGATTAAGGCCTCTCTTTCTTTACCTAAAACAAGTAGAAACTGAGCTAAATGCCAGCGAGCTGCCTTATCTGAATCCCTACCAACCTCCGCCTGAATCTTCGCTCTTTGCTCGACAAAGCGTGTTTGAGCTAAAGGTGAATATAGGCTAGAACGCTCTTTTATAAGCTCTTGAAAATCTCTAATAGGAACTTTCGTGTTTTGACTAACGGCAATTTGATATTTTAACAATTCTAAATGTTCTTTGGCGCGAGATTCATCTTTGTTGATTAAAGCGTCGATTACCTCTTTCCACTCTTTTGAGACATCTGGATTAATCGCTGCATAATCGGCAATGGCTGAAGTAATTGTTTTTAAGTTTAATGGATCTGAAATACCGGGTGAATTTAGATAGAGAGGAAACAGATCTTGAATGGCATCATTTGCTAAATTTAATGCCGCCTTCTCATCTCCTAAAAGAGCAAGGGCTTTGGCTTTTTCCCAAGTCTTTAGCCGATACTCCTCCCAGTTATCTTTAGGAGGAGTAATTGTTTTGATAAGATTATGATAAACTTCAATTTTCGACTTCATTCCAGGCTTAAGCGCAGCTAAAAAATCGGCATCAGCAAACGTGCCAATGGGAAGTGCACTTTCAGCAGCTAGATTTTTCAATTTTTCGAATTCTCGCCCAGCCCGTTCAGGATGGCCAGTTCGAACCAAGCGCTTGACTAACTGCCACTGCTTAGAAAAAGCTGGGTCGGTAGATCCATTTAAGACCTGAATTATCTGATAATTTAAGTCAAAAATAAATTTTTCTCGAACATCCTCTTTTACCGTGCGCTCAATCTCTTGCAGTTTTTTTTCCTCTTCAAAAAGTGAGACAAGTTGTTTGGAAGGAGCTATC
>CAZZJE010000158.1:0-6486 GCA_964654295.1 uncultured bacterium
GAATTAGCGCCGCAAGGTAGCTAAAAGCTTTCGCCTTTAGGCGAGAGTTGTTTACCAAAACCCTTGTTTAGAAAAAAATTTGCAAATAAGATCTGGCAATGAGCTTAAAAAGTTTAAGACAAAGATGAAAGTGTCTTTTTTTTCTTTTTTTATAATCATGATTTCCATGATCCTTATTGATGGATTATGGCTAGTCTTCACGCTTAAGCGTTTATATGTTCCAAATATTGGTCATCTCCTCAATGACTCAATGACAATTTGGCCAGCTGTCATCTTTTATGCTCTTTATGGAATTGCTCTTAATGTATTTGTTGTCTTACCTGCGTTGAAAAACAATACAGGATATTTTGAGCTGTTGCTTCTAGGATTACTTTTTGGAATGGTCACTTATGGGACCTATGATCTGACCAACCAGGCCACACTTAAAAATTGGCCTTGGGTAGTAACCATTCTAGATATTGCCTGGGGAAGTTGCTTAGCTGCTGTGGTAAGTTTGATTTCGACCTCCATGACTCGTTATTTTTGGTGAAGTCTCTTTACTGTTATTCTTTCTTGCAGAAAAAAATATCTGCTCTGAAGAGCATTCTCGCGAATCTTCTAGCCAATGAGGTCATTTTCAGACATGTCTTGAACAGAGAAAGCGTCACTCATTATTCCATGAAGACCCTTCTTTGAGGAATTTATAAGTTTTAACGCTATCACTCACAAGCGCTGCGTAAGGTATACCTCTCACTTTTAAGCCGTCAAGCATGAGTCTAAAGAGAATGATATAAAAGCTCAGAACTTTTGACTGGTTAAAAATTATTCATCTAATTTTAATTTTCAAAAAAAGGATGTGATGATGAACACTTTGCTTAAAGCTTTGATTTTAGGATTTCTCTTAATCGCTTACCAGCCTCTATTTTCTGAAGCCAACGTGGAAGGCTACGATTCAACTCAAGCTAAACCCAAGTATAAAAAACTTCTCCAAGATACAGTTTGGATTGTCCCCCCTTCAACATTGTTAGCTTATGAATATTTAAATGGACATCACGTTCCTGTTTCGGATCAGACTGTTTGGGTCATCAATGAGTACCGCCAAGGATACTTCTTTGGAGATTCTTACACGACTCTGAATGGGGCCCCAAGCTCTCATAGAAAAATCTTGGGTTCGATCACACCCAGCGGAGATGTTTATATTAGCTTCTATCCCCTATCCAACAGCGTGCAAGATACGGATATTATTGAGGGTATTGGAAAATTTGAAAAACGAAGAGGAAAATACTTTTTTACAATGCAAATGAATAGCGCTGAAACCAGCCTGGCAGGCTTATCCCACTGGTCATATATGATCAGCGTTAAGCCCAGAAATTATTTTTATAAGCATTTGCCAGGGGTCGATATTAGCGTACCAGAATTCATTAGCCAATTTTAGTTCAGTCACAAAAGCTATCTATTACAGCAAAACCTTTTGGCAGAGCTAGCTTTGTATAGATCACCGAAAATTAGTCTATTCTGGAAAAAGCTTTTCTGATGGCATAGTAAGCCCGTTTGTAAGGAGAACAAGTATTAACTTTGATCCACTTGGCAAGAGGCCATTGTTTTCCAGACGAAAGCGTACACCATTGCCAAACTCCCAATCGCTCTAAATTTTCATTTTGGTATTCGTTTTCAACGATGCAAATAATCTGTGAAACGACCTGCTGGAACACCTTTTCTTGCTCAATTTGATCGTAACGATACTTCGTGTAAAAATGTTCAGCTATCGCAACATAATCCCATTTTAAAAAGCCTTCTCCAGGCATTTCAGGGCTTTCTTCTTTTATTCCTGACTCATACCATCTAATCAAACATTTTCCCCAACCAATTTGATAAGCAATCAGATCTGTCAGACTTACCTTTCCCCCTGTTCCTTCAATTATTTTTACATGACGTGAAGACGTTGGAATTGAAGCTGCAGCGTTCACTAGTCGATCATATTCTTTCTTGATTTCCTGATCTAACTGCATAGTTTTTGTTTAATCGCTTGAACAATTTCCCCGGATGAATCCTTGCTGGTATCAAATTCAAGATCGTACACAACATCTTTGTGAACTTGGTAATATTGGGCTCGTGCAGATCCAATCATTCGATTACCTCTTTGCTTTTCTCTTTGCTCCAAAATAGGGAGAGGCGTGTGAATGCCGATCCAGAGAACCTGATAACCATTTAAAACCGATCTCCATTTGTCTACATCTGGCTTGCCAAATGCGACATCGTCGATAATGATATAATGGTCTAATTTGGCTAAAGTAATAACAATCTCTTTAAGAGTATCGCTCATTTTTTTTGCAAACGGCCCTAATTGAATTTCATGCACTGGGTGTCCTGTTTCATCGATTGAACTTTTCCAGCTGAATCCAAGAGGAGCGGGCCCACCCTCCCAATCATTGAGCTTATCAGGCATCATTCCAATGACACGATCGATTCCAATGTGAAGAAATGGTGGATTTAGCTCTTGTTGCAAAAGTTGGGCTAAGGTAGTTTTACCAGAGCTTGAGGGCCCATTTATATAAATAATTTGATAATTTGTTTTCATAGGCATACAAGCCATCTTTGATATAGCGTTAGCTATTTGATTTGCATCGAGCAATTCAGTGACGCCTCCAAAGAGCAATAAAGCCATCAGAATGTATTGAAAAGTTGTCATACAGGCTTTTAACAAGTTTAACAAGTTCGGCTAAGTTCTAAGTTTTAAATATGTAGACGCAGTCGACTTTATCTTCAAGAACAATCATTGCGATATTTTTTTGAAGTTGGTCTTTTGTCGATCCACTCGCAATGATCATGTTTTCAATGATCCCAAACCATTTTTTTTCTATTCCAAATTCCTTCAATTTTTTTGAAAAATAGGATGCGTGAACTTTTCCTAGTTCTTGACAAAACAGATTAAAAAGCTGTTTATTTTTTGAAGAAAGTTCAATAATTTCATCCCGATAATGCTCCCGATTATGCTTATTTTTCATGTAAAATTTAAGGGTTTCAACATCATTCTTCCCTTCTTCACTCTCTTTACTCCAGGGAAGTTGTGTAATAAGGCCAAAATTGTGTTTTGCCTCTTCATAGGCATTTCCGATCTCCTTTCGCATGCCAGGGCCAAAACGAATGGAATATCCTAAGACAATTCCGTCGTAGATGATGCAATCCTTAAAAGGGAGCAAAACCGCTTCGACAAGTACTGGAGGATAAGGAAACAGGCTTTCCACAGGCTCATAAATTCCACATACCGCAAATACTTTTTTTTCGTCTGAGTTAGAAAGAAAAACTGAGTGTTTTTTTAAATGCTTATAGATAAAAAACTCGCCTCTCTCGAAGTGTTTCCAGCTATTAATAATAGCGAGTTCATCTTCATTAAGTTCTTGAGCACTTTGATCATTAAGAAATTGATCAATGTATCCTTTTTGATTGTAAAGGACATCTCTTAATGTGGCTTTTTCATCCAAAGGTAGATCAAAAAAATCATCAGGAGAAAGCAGTTTAGATTTAAAAATTTTTGCTTGTTTGTTTACGAAACATATTAATCTAGCATACAGCTTATAGAACAATTCTACATCTTCTTCTGTAAGAATATTGGACATGACTTCTCCTTAAATGAAGGGGTTTTAGTTATTTTAAATTAATTTGCTATCCATCCTAAGCTTTTGCAAGCTCTAGAATGTTTTTTTACAATAAGAACAGGTCTAAATGGCTCTAATTCGTCATAGATTAACGTGCGTCATTGGCGTCTTTTTTTAGGTTTGATTGTAATTTTTGCTGGGCTAGACGAGGCATCTTGTTCATCCACAGATGTGATATAATATGTATACTTAGTGCGTACTGAACAGTTGGGGTCTTTAAACCTCAATTTATTTGCAGGCACAACTGAGATTAGCTCTTCCAAGCTATTTCGATAAACCTTATAGACTATAGGATTTACCCCTTCCTCTGGTGGTTTCCAGTTTATGATATTTGTTACCTTCTTTGAGCCACTTTGTTTTATTTGCCTTGCTCGGATTTGTGTCGGGGGATAAAGATCGGGATTGAAAGGCAATTCCTCATGATAGGGTGATTCTTCAGCAAGAGGCAATTGTTCATGACGAGACAATTTTTCATAGCTAAGAATAAGCTTGTTACCATTTTGGCCTA
Source organism: uncultured bacterium (assembly GCA_964654295.1). Lineage (GTDB taxonomy): Bacteria > Chlamydiota > Chlamydiia > Chlamydiales > JABDDJ01 > CAZZJE01. The sequence continues at coordinate 4,144 of CAZZJE010000158.1, forward strand.
AAGTAAAATGAAAATCAGGTAAATTTTGGATTTCAACGGATGTGAATGAACTGGTAAAACCTGCTGCTGCCTGTAGAATAACATATTGACCACTTGCGGGATAGGTGCCAGGATTTTGAGTAACGCTTAGCTTGCCTCCCAATGTAGCAGAGCCTGTTATATTTAATGTGTTAGAGCTATCAGGATCTATGCTGACCGCTTGAGCCACCACCACCTATTCTTCTGCCTCCAAGGCCTGCAATGGCACTATTAGCATAAATTTGTTTGGCATCAACAACTGTTAATATGGCTCCTTTTTGCACAAAAATAGCGCCACCTAAGCCGGCACCTCCACCGCCTCCGGCAAAGGAGTCCACTGCAGGGCCGCCTCCATTACCGCCTCCAGCACCATATCCTCCTCTACCAATTCCTGGGCTATTTACACCTCCGCCACCTCCAGCGCCGAATCCGCCATTTCCACCTTTTCCCCCGCCAAAAGCACCACCGCCGCCGCCATACCCAGAAGAGGCATTGTTTCCTCCATTACCGCCTTGAACTTGGTTGTATGATAGAGTCGCATTGCTGATTGTAACAGCGGTTCCGCCATGAATATAGAGAGCTCCACCTCCCCCAACAGCTCCACCGCCTGAGTAATCCCCATCTCCACCATCTCCTCCTTTACAGAGGGCATTGAGGATATTAAAATTATCAATGGTTACAGTTCCTGAAGCTATTTGAAAGGCACAATAGCTGTTTTGGCCATCAATTGTCACACCAGCCCCTAAAAGGGTAAGGTCTTTTGTCACTGCGGGCAGAGATTGAGTAAGAGTAATCTTCTGGCCAGCAATAGGGGTACAATCAATCGTATCACCTGGTTTTGAGTTAATAATTGCGTAGGGCAAAGTCCCTATAGTATTGGTGTCCAAAGTACTTGTGACATCAATGGAAAACAGCTTTGCTGGAATGGCTAATAAGGGGCAGAAACTAGCTAACAACCATTTTTTGGTAAGATAAGCTTTATTTTTCATCTTTTCACTCTTGTCAAAAATTTTATTAATTTTTTTTACATGTATCCTAGATTTTGTTGAAGGCAAATTCTAGAAAAAGAGTGGGTAAGAGTGGGGCTGCTTTAGCAGTGGAGTGTTTTAGTCTGCCAAAAAAATTCTTTAGGGAGAATGCTGAGACAAATGTTCAAAATTGTGAAAAGCAGATAGTATCGGAATATTATAAAAATTTTAAATTATTGCCATGTTTATTTATAAACCGTTTATATGTCATTTAATCTTATGTTCGCCGCACAAATTTACAAATTTAATTTTGAATGATTCGATTTAAAAACTTGCTTTTCTTTAGAATCAGGTATAATTACGTTCAAAAAAACAGGTTCATTTTGAAAAACTTCCTCAGAAACCCGGTTAACAAATTTTAGATAGCGACATTTTTCAACAATATGTTCTCTTTCCATAGGTGATATGTTAAGGACAATATGATTGCCTTCTGAATCAACTACATATATAGCATGATTGTTCTCTTCTTCGGGAAACACTTCATCTATTAAACGCGAGTTTTGGATAAGCAAAATATTGAAAAGTCTTCTCGCAAGCTCGTCGGCTTTTCAACATTTCGCCTATTCAAAGCTGCTTAAATTTCTTTCACGGGAAGGCAATCTAGAAAAAGCCTTTTTTCTCTTCTTGTTAGTCGAATAGACGGCTTGCAAGGATCATATGAGTAAGCAACTATCCCACTAACGAGATTTACAAGAAAATTCAATGGATGTCGATGCCTATGATGCTCGATTTGGCAACAAGCTTTTAACTTATTATTGACACTTTCAATTACTCCTCGGCTTCTTAATAAAATTTTATTAGCCAAACTCATTAATTTGTTTTTCATATTACGTTTCAGCCTAGTCACTATTTCAACCCCCTTCTCATAGAGTTTCATAAACAATTCTTGTGAAATGTATCCTTTATCTCCAAATAATTTCCCAAAAATATCTTTAGATAAGTCCGGAACTGGAACACGATCATCTACATTGCCTGAAGAGAGCATATAAGCAAGAATTTCTCCAGCATCATTGATTATAAGATGTAATTTAAACCCATAAAACCACCCTGTAGATGTTTTTCCGCGTTTTGCAAAGCTTTTGAATACTCGATGAGAGTGGATGCGCCTTGCGTTGCATACAGTCAGAATGGTTGAATCAACAAATGAAATACCGGAACACTCCCCTAAACAGCCTTGAGAAAAGATAAAGAGAGGGAACAGACATGTTTTCATCAAATGAATAAAGCGGCTGTAACTCAATGTTTTAGGGAAATAAGGTTTTAAAAAACTGATCACATAGCGGCTATAATAATCCTT
>CAZZJE010000159.1:0-6470 GCA_964654295.1 uncultured bacterium
CAACTATCCTAAGAGTGAACTCGTTTCTAATAATGTCATTTATAAATTTTTAAGAGAACAGATTCCGAATTTTGATGTGAATTGGAATGAGTTAAATCAAAAGTTCCAAAAGTTTCAAAAAAACCATGAAGACGCGTGCAGCCTCAGCTTTTCTTCAGAAATTGATGAGGATGATTTTTTTGAAGAGCGATGTCAATTTTCTTCTCAAAAAAGCTCAACAATTGATCCTGGTTATGCAGCTAAACATTTTCTTAGGGATAAAGAAGTAAAAAATGCGCTTCTTAAAATACGCCGCTCCATTTTTCAAGCTTTTATTAGAGCATCAAGAGATCCCACACTTTTAGAATTATCGCCTGAAATCAAGCATTTATTAACTTTCTTGGAAGAGCAGAAACGCCATCTTATTGTGCGTAGTGTTGGAGAGGAAGACTCTTGCCACATAGCCAACGCAGGTGGAAATGTGACTGTCCCCTACGTCATCCCTAGCTTACCAAACCTCTATCTTGCTTTAGGAAGAGTCGTTGTATCTTACTACAGTGAAGCCTCTTTACAAAATCGCTTGAATGGCAGTCAAAACCCATTCACTTCACCTCAGCAGCTTTCTGTGGAAGTACAGGAGATGATCGGCGAACCGATCGAAAGTGATCTTGAAGATTCAGAAGTTCCCATCTCTGCTGTTCTGTTTACAAATGAGCCGATGTATGTTGGGAATGAACCTTTTCGTATCATGCGTCTTAGTGCTGCTTATGGAAATGGAGAGGGTGTTGTTGGAGCGACAGGAATACGCAACGATACAATCTTTATTTTGCGCTCTATGAAACATCCGGAGCGACTCTATATTTTAGAAAACAATCAGCTTAAGCCCATGCGCCTATCTCCTGATATTGACCTCAAAACGGGAAAGATCGTTTTAAAGAAGCGAGCAAACAGTGAAGAGATGGCTCAGAAACCTGCGTTAGATCACACCCTTCTGACACGTCTCTTTTATTTAGGGATAGCGATAGAAAAGCTTTACAACGCAGCGATGGATGTAGAGCTTGTCATCAAAAATGGAATCATCTATCCCGTACAAGCGCGTCCCATTATTCGCCCTGACTCGACACCCAGTTACTTCGACTGGAAAAAAGTTAAAAAAGAGTCACAGGCACTTTTAGAGAAACATCAACTCGAATCTATTCTATCAGGCAAAGCAGAAGCCCAAATTTTGACCTCTTCAAAACAAGTTTTAATTGCTCAGAACTTAACAAAAGCCGAAGAGCTGTTTGAAAAAGGGACGCATCAACTGATCATTGTTCGAGAAGAGGAGCTGGCAAATTCTCATCGCATCGTCAACTTTAGTAGCATGGGCATTTCGGTCATGTTTTGTGAGCAAACCTGGAAAATTGAGAAGAGTTTAGAAAAAATCGATGCTTCTCATGCTCTCGTAACCTGTATACAAAGCTCTCAGCTTCTATTGTGGAACAAAAGAGCCCAAGATCCTGAAGAAATACTTAGCAAAGGCTATTTGGTTCATCCCGCTCGCCTGCGAGTTTCTGTAAACAGTCAGAAGCCACTTCAAGCTGATTTAACTGGACAGGAGCAGCTGCCGCAAGAGATCAAGCGTTTATTGATGCAAATCAGTGCTTTAGAGAGCCACTCCATCGCCCTTGGAGCAGCTAAAGAGTTAAAACTAGAAATTTTAAAGCAGTTATCAAATAGACGAGTTTTATTACAAGCCTATAGAAAGCAGAAAAATTCAGAAGATCTATTGCAAAGCATAGATGCCTTAGAAGCAAAGATGAGGCAGGCTTTCAGTGAGTTGAAAAAAAGTCTAAAAAACAGTGCGGAAACAGAGCGATTGCAGCCGCTCTTTCACACTAAAGTTATCGAAGTTCTGCTTTCACAAATGCCCTCATATTCCACTTTAGGCGCGATCTCGTTTCTGAGTTTAGAGGCACAGCTAAGGAACGTAGAAAAAGTCGATTGCTACCTAAAAAAATTTGCGTTCACTCCTCAATTTGATGGTGAGCTGCTTGATGGTAAGCATCATTGGGCTAATTCTCCTGAAGATAAGCCGGAGGAGAGATGGGAAGATTTTCTAACGCAATTAGAATATGGCTATCAGGAAGGCTTAATTTCTTCTGACGAGAAAGAAAAGTTTAAGCAGATGTTAGCTAGCTTGCGATCCATGGAGCTCTTGCCATTATGGTTTATTCTCTTTTTCCGAGGGCAAGAGGTAGATAAAGAGAGCGCAATTGAATTGATGAGAAACTTTCTAAAAAGCTTCAATTCGACCAATCAAGCTCACTTAACAAAGCATCGCCAACATGATCTAGAAATGAAAATGTTACAAGAGCAGATCCAAGCCTTTTCTAACTCTAGTACATTTGATCAAGCATTTGAACAACTGAAACATTTGACCCAGACATTTAGTGGTCCAGAGTGGAATGATCAATTAAACCGACCAGAGCTGCTTTTAGTTGAAATCATTAACTGTCAGATGATGGTCAAGATTGTTCAACTCTATGACAATTGCATTAAAAAGATGAAAGAAAGCCCTCATATTCAAGACGAAGTAAAGATTGAATACCTTTCCAACATGTTAGATGGCTATTTTCAGTTATTGAAAGAGTGGCTTAATCGCTGGGGAATGCAGTTACTAAACCTTCAACCTCAAGAAAAAGAGGCCTATTTAACGGAATTAAAGGAGCGAGTTATTCAAGCAAAATCCTCTTTCAATCCGCTTCAAGCCTCTAAGTTTGTTTTACAATTAGCTCTATTAAAAAACCACTCAGCTCGTTTTCAGCTATGGCCAAACAGTTTGGAAGATTGTTTCACCTTGATTCATCAGAACTTACTTGTCCTCACTCAAGCCTTATTGAAAAGCAAATTTGAAAATAGGCTCCATTTTCCAAATTCTTTACACTCGATTGTTCGCCACGCAGAATCTTGCGGGAAACTAATGGGCTTACAAGTCTCCTTTGATAAAATTAGTTTACTTTATAACCGCCCCATCAGAACCCACAGTGCCCTATTTACTATTCATTATGATAAGAAGAGGCAAAATTGCTCGTTGGAAGTTAGCTTTGCAGGGGTTAATATTGGAGAGCGTTGGAATGCTGTTGCAGAGTTTGTGGAAGCTTATCATGAATTTTTTCCTCTGGAAAAACCCGTGGAAGTGGGTGACTACAAGTTAAAATTTATCATCAAGTTAACAGCCGAGAACAGTGCGCATGCTTTTAGAGTTGTCAACCGTGTCATCGGAGCTAGCAAAGCAGAAGCTGACTGCAAGCGAGCTCTTTGGGTTTCTCCTCTTCCTTAAGAAATAAAGAAAGCCCTTTGACAAACATTATAGCTTCCCTCTATCGTTTTAGGTAGATCAATTACCTCGTGAGAATAGATGGAAACTGCACCTTTTTTACCCTATGGAAAGCCCTCGATTTCAGACGAAGATCGTGCAGCTGTTACCAAGGCTTTAGAGAGCTCGATAATCACTCGCGGGCCTCAAGTTGAAGCCTTTGAACAAGCTGTCGCAGAGTATTGCGGGGCAACTTATGCCATCGCTTTCAGCAGCGGAACAGCTGCGCTCCATGCCGCCTGTCAAGCTGCTAAGGTAACGGCTAGTGACAGCTGTTTTGTACCACCTAATACCTTTATTGCAACAGCATCAGCAGCAATTCGCCAAGGAGCAGCTCCAACGTTCGTCGATATCGATTTAAAAACGGGCAACATCGATATGCAGTTATTAGAGCACAACTTGCATCGTCCAAAGTCACGTGGACGAGATATCATCTTACCCGTCCATTTTTCTGGATTACCTTTTGACACTCCAGCTTTAAGCTATCGGATCCGCCATCCAGATACTGTCATCATTGAAGATGCCGCACACGCTTTGGGATCTTACTATCCTAATGGCAGCCGCATAGGATCTGGCTTATGGAGCGATATGACGATCTTCAGCTTCCACCCCGTTAAAACCATCACCTCGGGAGAGGGTGGAATGGTCACAACGAATAGTTTAGAGTTATGTGAGCGTCTAAAACGCTTTCGACATAATGGAATTGAAAGCAACCCCGAGCGCATTCAACCTGAGTTTCCTGGATATTACGAAGTTTTGGAAGTCTCAGGAAACTACCATATGACCGAGTTTCAAGCGGCGCTGGGCCTCTCCCAGCTAAAACGTATTGAGCGTTTCATCGAAAAAAGAAGGGCTCTTCTCGTGCACTATCGCAAGCTCTTCTATCAGCACTTACCTGAAGTGAAGATGTTTGATGATCGCTATGATTATATGACTGCTTTTCATCTCTGTGTCGTCCAAATCCCTTTCCAGATGTTTGGAAAGGAGCGCTCCCCACTTATGGAGAAATTGAAAGAGCGGGGAATTGGCACTCAAGTGCACTATATTCCACTTTATCGGCACTCCTATTTTAAAGAGCGTGTGGGCGATGTCTCGGAATATTTTCCTAAGATGGAGCACTACTACTCGGAAGCCTTAACGCTACCTCTCTACTACGATTTAGAATTTGAAGAGGTAGAAAGGGTTGTTAAGACGTTAAAGGAGCTTTTAACTGTAGGCTAGCAGCAGAGCTTTAGCCGTATTGGCGATTTGAGGGTCGCGCTCTCTGGCTAGAAGGCTTGCTAATTTGATCCCCTCCTCTTTTTTGCCCATCATAAGAAGTGCTTTTGTTAAGTTAATCAAGGTGGAGGCGTGATCTGCCTCCATCTTTAGAGCTTGATCCAGAATTTTGACCGCTTTAGCTGGTTGATTTGTCTGGACGTAGAGAGCCCCTAGCGTCTGAGCATCGTAGCAGCTGTCTGGATCGAGGACATGAAGGGCTTCGAAGAAGGGTAGAGCGATGTCATATTTTCCTTGGCGGATATAGGCAAAACCGATGATTCTCAACTCCTGGACCTGCTCATCGCCCCACTCCATCTCCTTTTTCCAGTCGATTTTTCCCATGTCTTACTTATCCCTGCAAAAACTGTCCCATGCGACCAACAATATGTCCTAACCATTGATTGATTTTCTTTTTTTGTCTAACAAATCTCAATAAAATAGAGCGCTCTTCCTCCTCTTCGTCTGAAGAACATGTATATTCTTCTAGCTTATCCTCCTCTTTTTCCTGTTTTTCCACAGGACCGAAAGAGGGAGCAATCTGTGAAAAGCCAAAAGGAGAGCGGCGTAGAGCCGTTAATTGTGGAGGCGGTTTAAATAATCCCCAAGGAGTTCCTCCATAAGGAACAATTCCAAGCAACATATCGAGTTCAGCCACTCGCGGCTGAACATCAACCAGCTGCACCTGAGGAGGAATGCTTGACGCTTGGTCTAGTCTTAACTGTTTATTTGTCTGCTCAATGGCCCTGGTACGCAACGCGTATTGGTTGTATACAGTCCAGTCGAGGCGATCAATTGTTGTAGCCATCTCCTACCTCCTCTGCTCTCCCCTCTATTTTAGCAATCTCGTCTCTAGAGCCACAAGTTAAATATTGCTAATTATTTTTTATTTTTAAATTATATTTTTTTGTTTCTAAAGATTTCTTTATCCTTATGCGAATGCTATATTATTTAAATTATAGACTAAAATCAGGTGCACTTGGCATAGTGCCATGATTGTGAGGTTTTTAACCATTTCTAGGTAGATTTACAAAAGAGTTAAGCCCTTGCAATCTAAAAAGGAGAATTTTAAAGATGAAGGTCTCTACCGGTCATCCATCGAACTTATCGTTTATTACGGCTGAAACAAAAGAATCTAACAATTTATCTTTAAAGCGAAAATACATCAATCAGTTACAGCCCGACAACCTCGGTCCGAGTGGACTTTTAAATTTTGACACAACCTTACTGCAACTTCCTGTCGACACATTGCAAGCTCTTCATCTCTCTCTGGGCCATGTGTTTACCAATCAATGTTCTAACTATGAACGCGGTAAAATTATTAATTGTCTATTAGGAGTTAATCAAGATCAATGGGAAGTTCTACTAAAACAAGTCTGCTTTATCATGCCTGTTGGAACGCGAGGTCATGATGTCGCCTGGGCAACAGAAATTCTCTCTTCAGTGGTAGATCCAGCTTTTCGCGAAAAACTGACACACGTCGCTAATCGCTTATTCAAATACGACACTTTAACAGTCGAGCGTGGTTATATTTTAGAGGCTGTGGCTCAACTTGACTCAGAAGCACTATCCGATTTGGATAAGGCTAACGAAAAGACGCGTGATCAATTTGTTGCCAACCATGTTCCTGCCTCTCTTAAAAAAGGAGCTAGAAAAGCTTATGTATACGATTCAGTTCTAGGAAAAGGCTGGAAGGTATAAACGCACAAAAGCAATTTTTAGCTGTTTAGCAACGAATCAAACGTTACATTTTATTAATCTAAGCAATATAACGATAAGTGGTTTATGAATAAACTTAACTATTTCAATCACTTTATCGTTAGTGAGCGTTCAGTCGGTAGTAAAAAACTATATTGCACGACTCATTCTAAGGTTT
>CAZZJE010000160.1:0-410 GCA_964654295.1 uncultured bacterium
GAGGAGTTGACAGCTGCAAGCTCTAAAGCCGTTTCACCTGTTGCGTTTGGAATATGTAGTTGAGCACCATGGTTAAGCAAAAATTCTGTTGCTTGCACTGAACCAAAAGCGCAGGCTTGATGGATGCCAGTCCATCCCCGCACGAGTTCTGACTCAATAGGAATTCCTAAGCTGTATAGCAGCTCCAACATGCCGGCATAATCCGTTTGAATTGCTGTTTGAATTGCAGGAAAGAGCTGTTTATTATCTTGGCAGACCTTGTACTCTTTCAAGATATCCAACAAGCTTGCGCAATTAGATAATACGGCACTCGACACAACCGATTTAAAGGCTTTAGGATCGGCTTTATGATCTAACAGCCATTTAACAGTTTTACTCTTGCCATTTTGAGCAGCCAACTTTAGAGGAGT
>CAZZJE010000160.1:420-6357 GCA_964654295.1 uncultured bacterium
ATAGATTCTAACATTTCAATCGCTTTCGTTTTACCACTCTGCGCGGCAAAGTGGATGGGCTGTAAACCCTTTTTTGTTTTAACTTCAGGAGAAAATCCTTTCGAAGCCATAAAGCGAATGAGGTGAACTTTGCCGGTTCCCGCAGCCATATGCATGAGGTTACCGCCATGTTCTGCTATTTTGCGATAGTTAGCTCCTTTGGAGAGAAGGTAAAAGGTAATGTCGTCATTATCTGCTATTAGAGAGGCAAAAAGAGGCCAATTTTGATCGGTTGCAACGGCTGGGTTGACACAAGCTCCATGCTCAATCAGCTTTCGGACAGTGAGGTATTGGTTTTCACGGCAGGCCAAGCTAAGAGGCGTGACGCCTTGATGGTTTGATTGATTAGCATCGGCTCCAGCAGATAATAGCTGTTCAATCATCTTTGGATTTCTGGCACGAATGGCATCTAGTAAAGGAGTATTTCCCTCTCTGTCGGCAGCATTTAGATCAGACACTTTAAGATGGGAAATGAGCTGGCTAACAGCTCTCCCTTCACCTTTTCTTACTGCTAGGTGTAAAGGCGTTCTGCCTTTATTGTCTGCATGCTGGTAGCTGAAATAGGGGATAAAAAGACCATTTTTAGCTAGCAGATGGCCATAGCCTCTTCCTTTACTATCTCTAGCTTCAGGATTAAACTTTGCTTTAGGCAAGAAACCATTTAAAAAATTAGTCAGTTCAAAGCTATATAATGAGTTCCTTAGAAGATAATGTAGGAGTGTTTCTGAGGCGAGGGAGAGTTGCGAGGAGCTGATAACCCCTATTTCAGCATCTAAAGAGAATTGTTCGATAATCTTTAGGAGAGGTTGATGATTTTTTTTCTTCAATGCTTCGATCGCCTCTACGACATCAGCAGGCATTAGAATCATCTTTTTGAAGAGCATTTGTAGCTGGGCTGAATCGGATGACAACTCAATCGCATTTTTACCTTGTGCATCTCTCTCTTCAGGAGAAAAGCCTATTCCTAATAGGAATTTAACTGTCGCATAATGTTTTTCTTTACAAGCCAGATGCAGGGCATTTTGTCCATCTTTAAGAGCTGTTTTATCAATATTTTGATCACGTAATAGAAGAGAGAGAAGTCCTACTTGTCCAGTTGCGCTGGCGAGGAGCAGTGGTGTCCAGCCTTGTTTATCTTGAATATTTACTGAGGCGTTACAATGCAACAAAAGTAATGCAGCCCTTATATCTCGTTGGCCAATTGCTTTTAATAGAGCTGTTTGACCTGTGTTAGAGCAAACTGTATTGACATCTGCACCTCGTTCTATTAAGAGCTGAAATATTTTCGGATCAGTTTGTGAAGCAGCCATAGAAATTGCTTCTGCAGTTAATGCTACTTTTGCTTGGTCTAAAAGATAGACAACCACTTTTTTATTTCCCGAACGAACAGCATAGTCTAAAGGCGTTAATCCGTCGCTATCTAGACAATTCAAATCGGCATTGCGTTTTACAAGCTCTTTTAAAACAGCTTTTGACCCCATTTTAGCAGCTAAATGTGCAGGACGTGTGCCTCTAGAATCGATTGTAAGATTCGCGCAATCTTTTTCATCGCAATTATCAATATACCATCTGATGTTCGAGAGATTTTGGCTTGATAGAACAGCGTAGAACAGGTGCCTATCCCCATATTGGTTTTCAGAGCTACCTCCCCCTTTTTTCATCGCATCGACTAAATAGCGTAAGACACTCGTCGATCCGTTTTCGGCAGCTATATAGGCTAGCGTCTTATTCTGATCGCTAGGGATTGGCATCTGAAAATCTTTTCTTTTCATCAAACGCAGACGCAGAAGAATAAGGCTATCGGACTTGGCGAAGTAGTGCTCTATTTTCCATCCATTTGAACCTTCAAAGAGGTCTAGGTCGACTTTTTTAGGAATGAGTAATTTGTTAATCAGCTGAGTGTCGCCTTTTTCTGCTGCGACCAATAAGAGCTCTTGCAAATCATTCTGGGAGAGCTGGCTGTTATGAAATAGGGTTTCAACCAGGGAGTGGTAGCCTGACTGAAAAAGATCCTTTAAAAGTATTTTTCGGTCTACTGAAGCGCCTTTCTCTAGCATCAGATTAACTAAATCATGGAGACCAAAAGTGGTCGCTAGGGAGATAGCCGATTCCCCAACCTCATTAGTCTCAGTAAATTGCCTCGGATCGTTAATCTTTTGCAAGATAAATAGAGCGACAGGGATGTTCGAGTAGCGAATAGCTAGGATCAAAGGGGTGTCTTTAAAGTTGTTTTTATAAAAGAAAAAGTCCTGCTTGGTAGCAAGCAGCTGCACCATTTCGAACGAGCCCTTTTTGACTGCAAGCTCAATGCTCACTTCTGAAAACATACTCTGTCTAAGCAGAAGCTGGACAAGCTCTAAGCTGTTTTTCTTAATCGCAAGGTCAATTGCTTTTAGCCCATCCTTGCGTTTTAAATTAACGTTAGCAGATTTATCTAAAAGCTCTTTAACAAGCTTAATTGATCCTAGCTCAACAGCAAGCATCAAGGGTGTCACACCCTCTTCTGTCTGCCTATTTATCAAATCTGAAGAGAATTGCTTCGACTGAATAAGGTCTAGAGTAATCTCCTCTTCTCCATGATGAAGAGCGCAATGGAGCGGTGTGTAGCCACCATCAACCAATTGCACTTTAATAGAAGCATTAGCATCGAGCAGGCAGCGAGCAATGTCTCTCTCTCCATTTTGAATGGCAACGATCAAAGGTGTAGCGCCATTATAACTTTTTGTTTCTAGCAGATTTGGCTCTTTTGCAAGGAGCAGTTGCACTGTTTCGAGGGACCCGTGAAAGGCTGCAAAATGAAGCGGAGTATAGCCTTTAAAATCTTTAACAGCAGAGGGAAAGTGATGATCTAGTAGGAGCTTTGTGTAGTTAGAGGATGATTTCAATGCTGCATGATGCAAGATCGAGCATCCATACTTATCTTTCAGTTCAAATAAATCGGAAATCTGCTGCAATAGGTTGCTAAATTCAGCTTCATCTTCGTCTTCTAAAGCTTTAAGGAGACGGTAAAAATCCAACGCCTCTCCCCCCAATTGATTCCCATTTTTTGAAGGCAACAAAAGCGATTCCATAATACGGTAGGGTGCTTCCGATCCAGAAGGAGTGTCTTGGAAACAAATCTTAAAGACAGCACCATCTTTTAATTTGAGTAGTGTCTCAGGCCCTGCTTGCTGAATTTCTTTCCAATGCTCTCCTAAAATCATCATCCCTTGGATAGAAGGCAGAAGCTGCTGCGGCTTCAATTCCATTCCACATCCTCCGACCACGCGTCGACTCTTTTTTAAAAAGCTCTCCTCTACCTCTGAGGCTAGATTGAGAAGGGGATATTTGATCTCAAAGATGTTAATCTCTTGGTCTTTGATCCTTTTTAGTGTTAACTCCCAGCGCTGTTTGACAGCTTCTTTCTGCATCTTATCGGATTGACTTGGATAGGCTTCTACTTTTCTTAAATTCTTAGCAAAAAAGGGTTGGGCTAATGAAAGTAAGTCAGCAGCAGTTTTGCTTAAATGGGAATCAAATTCTTTTGGATGACTTTTTAGATAGCGAGCCATGGGAGAAGAGCAGTGCTCTAAGCAATCTTGGAAGGTGAGCTCTTTTAATCTATTTAATAAAACGTCTGAAGGCTCTTCTTGATTTCTCTGATTTTTCAATTCAGCGAAAAGCTCATCGAAATGAGTCGTGACAAGTTTGGTGAGCACACTCCTTGGATTTATGCTGATCATTTCCTTGCTGATTTGATGGATAGGTAGGTGTGGAAATAGTGGCGGGCATCCTGCTTCAATCTTCTTTTCTATCGGAGCTAAGACCGGCTCTTTGCGATACTTTTTCATCGTCAAAAAATAGCTCGATAAGAAGTTTATAGCTCCGAGCATTTTGCCATATTTCTCACAAAGGCGGAGACCGGCCATATGATCATGGATCGCTTTAGCCATATTTTTGTAGGCCGTCTCCATGTTTTGATAGAGAGGAGGATTGCGGCCAAACTTTTTCTGGAAAATCTCTAAAGCTTGCTGATATTCAGGCGAGGGCTTAATCGTATATAAAACGTCGAAGTCAGCGTCTAAAACAAAAAGATCTTCTATTTTTTGAAAACTCTTCTGCTTAGCAATTATACGAAAGGAATTTGAAAATTGCGTTGGGTCATTTAAAATGGCTAATGAGGAATCTAATTCGACCTCTAACTCTTCTAGAACTCTTTCGAAAGGTTCACCTAAGCAGCCTGCCAGGTCTTTTAATACAGTGAGGTCTACTTTTTGCCTAATTTCATTTAATACTTTATCTTCAAGAGATTGATCTAATAGACCTGAAAAACCAGTTAGAGAGAGGTATAATTTGTCTTTATCGCTTAGATTTTTTTCGCAATAGTCATAAAAATTGATCAGATGCTGATCAATCGAACTCTTGTGCGCTTCCCAATCCGGATTTTTATGCCATTCTTTAACAAACTCTTCTGTAAAGACACCTCCGTTCAGATAGCCTTTCATGATATAGTCGAGCATGCTGATCACCTGTCCGACCAAGGTATTTTCATAGACCGGACTGATAACAGGAAAAAGGCCTAGTTGACTCTCAAGCCCTAGAACAAAATAGGAGAGCTCTCCAGTAAAATGGAGACTGAAGAAGGGAACTTCGTCATAAGTAAAGATTCCGATTGCAACTTCACGGATCAGCTGCTGCAGCTCATCGTTTGAAAATAGCTCTCCATCCGATTCCAAGTGAGGGAAGAAAAAGCTGTGGGAAGATTCGAAAAGCGATTCAGGCGAATCAAATAGTCCTTGGATGAATTCGACGTCGCATCCAACCCCTCCAATATCGCCTCCACTTGCTCCTTTGGCTGGAACAGGGTGGCTGGGGTGGTTACCGTTGTAGGATTTAACCAATTCAGTCTTTTGAAGCGTTTCATGAAACTGCTTCTTTGCAGGGGTGTTTAAATTATTCAAGGCTGCATGTTTTAGTGTGGACGAGCTCTCCTGATCAGTGCCTTTGAATGCCCAACGTAAGACAGGCTGTTTAAATTTAGGAGGCTCTTCTCCCTTGGCGATTGCACGTTTTGTTAACTCTTTCCGATAGGAAAGGAGTCTTTCCATAGAATATCTAGAGTAGCGACGAACAAGATCGACATGGGGAGGCTCTTTCCATCGATTATTGTCTGGCAAATCGATATGGGCTGACCATTTTCCACAATGGCTAACGTAATCTCCTTTTCCATTAGCGGGATCCGGGCCGCGAGGTTTAAATCCTCGAGAGATTAGAGAACTAACAACCTGTTCTCGATTCATCGAATAGATGGGACTGCGTTCGTTGATAGGACGCTTCACTTCATTAAATAATGGCTTAAACCCTGCAGCCTCTATCTTTGGCCATATCGTCAGATGCAGAGAGACAGCATCGAGGACAAAATCCCAAGAACGGGGAGTTTGCTGTTCAAGCTGAGTTGCTAAAGCTTCCCCCGCAACGCCTAATGGATTGATGATTTTGTGTTGAGGGATTACTCGATAATGCCCTTCAGAGGTTTTGGCAATGGCAACCAGACTAATCTGTTTTGTTTTGAAGAGCTGAATGTGATTTCCATTTGGATCCAGAGATGCCAATGAGAGCGGCTGCAACTGACTTAAAATAGAGGTAAGCTTATTAACGTCAACAATTTGACCTTTTGAATTTTCAAATAATAGAGACGTGTGGGAAGAGAAAAAGGATTGAACTGCCTGGGACATTTAAACAAACCTGATTAAAATTTTACTCGCCGAGTAAATATTGTGGACATGAATCAAACTGCTTTGAAAATATTTCTTGAAAGAGAGTCTGGAATTTAGGTTGAAACTGATATAGGCAAACGATTGTTTCTACCTCATGTTTTTTTTCTAAAATAGCCTGTTGGCAAGCATGCCATTTGCGCAC
>CAZZJE010000161.1:0-6258 GCA_964654295.1 uncultured bacterium
GATGTTTATATGCCGTATATGATTAACTGCCCCCTATTAACGCCTCGACAAGTCGCCGCACTACATATACTCTTTAACCTCAGTTATTTAAATCAAACACACAGAAAAATTTCGCATCAATCTAATTTTAAAAAAACTGGATAAGGCTAAGGCTTTACGGCCTGGCCTAAATTGTGCCGGCCTCTTGCAGGCTAAAACCACTGAGCCAGAGCTGAGCGCATAATTATGGTATTATCTCTCCTTTATAGTGACATCAGGCGTATTTCCAGCCTCTCTCTTTTCACCTTCGGCTAAGAAATCTAAAGCATTGATTTTTTCTTTAGGATCAGTCGCTAAAGGATGGGAGTTTAAAATAACGGTGACTTGGCTCAAGTCAACGCCTTTTCGCCTTAACGCCTTGACTCCTTCTAACAACATCTCCCTTGATGTTTCGTAGTGGCCACTTTTATCTGTGATCGCTGTGATTTTGCCATTTTCTACGATTAATTCACCGGCAGATCTTACAGGAGCTCCTGCTAGAAAACTGGAGTGGTTCATTGTTCCGCGCTGGTAAATCGCCGTATAAATTTTTCCTTTCCCGGAGACGACAAACACATGAGCTTGCGGGTGATCTGCAGTGGAAGGCGGCGTGTTGAGGATTCCTTCACGATCAGTTTTAATTAAACCATTTTCAATTTTTAGCTCGTAATCTTTACGCTGCTCTTCATTGAGATAGACAATTTTTTCAATGTTTGGCCTGTTATCTTGTGTAAGTAGAGCATATTGACTATTTTTAAGCTTATCAAATTCTTCGGGTTTTAATCCCAACTGGTCGGTCAAACCCGCGTCAAACTTCTTCATCCAGTCAATAAAACTATCCGTGGACACACTACTTTTCCAAGCGTCAAAGAAAAACATGAGTTTTCTACCATAGCGATTATGCACGTCCATAAATTCTGGATGATAGATATTTACCATCGGCTTTAATCGACCGTTTGACGTCCCTGCAAACAGATGCTTGAAACGCTCGCCCGCTCGTCTCAATTTCGCTTTGGCACTGGCTCTAATAAACGCCTGCACATTCGTTCCTAATCCCTGATCTTTAATCATTTTATCTAGATCGGCAGGAGTCGAGATCTTTTCATGTGTAACTGCATTACCGACTTTGTAGCTCACATAGAAACTTTTTCTAGAATCAGAATATCTTAATAACCATGTCTTATCGGGATGCCCCTCTAATAATTTCATGGCTTCATCACCCGTCTTAGATCCCAAATAAGCCGGATGTGCATCTAGAGTGGCAGGAGGAGCTGGTGAGGCCAATTGAATTCTAGTCGCTAAATAAGAGGGATCTTTAACCAAGAACTTACCAGAGCTCGCTCGCAACTTATCGGCTTCGATATCTTTTAAATTTCTTCCTAAATGCTCTTTTACCTCTTCTAAAGCTCTAACAGTATTATCTATCAAAAGATCAATTACCTGATTATTCTTCACATAGCTCACTACAGCTTTACCTGGCTCTTTAGACCGTCTCAAGATCCAAGTTAATTCGGGTTTATTTTGCAGGAGCTTCTTCGCTCCATCGCTACCTATACGATCTGGCTTGCCAAAATCATAGTTTAAAGGCTGGGAGTCCAGTTCGTTGGGCAGGGAAGTAGCATCTATGGATGGCTTTTGGACGGCTTTGGCCTCTTTTTTCTGTAATTCAACCGCAATATTTTCTCTCAAGCCGTACTTCATTCTAATCTGATTAACTGCTTGCCCGGACTTGGCAACTTTCATGCTAACGAGGTTAAGATTGATATCATTAAAACTAATGTTAAACATGTCCGGTTCTGTCGATTCTCGGACTAACCAGGTACCAACTGGCATTCCCTTTAAGAGAACAATTTCATTTTTTTCTTGGACAAAGTTTTTGCCAAATTTTTCTTTTGCTTCTTTTAATTTTTCAGCGTCGTTGCCAATCCGTACATGTTCAATTGTTTTTTCATCGACCACATAACTAATGGCATATTGATTTCCATCTGAAGATTTTCTGAGCAGCCAAGTCCCAGACGGCATGCCTTTCAATAATTCGGTGGCTTGCTGTGAGTCTAAATGGTTCCAAAGTATAGGACTAGCGCTTAAATCATTTTTTTGAGCTTCTGGCGTCGATACTAATGGTGTAACACCTTGATTTGCAGCTACTTGAACTGCTGTATTTGATGAAGGATGTGCAACTGCAACAGGAGAACTTCTTCCCCCAAGAGCTTTAGGCTCAGTTTGCTGCTCAAAGGGGGCACCGATGATATTTTGAGCATTGGATACAGGCGGAGCAGCTGTCTGATTTTGGGAGTTTTCCGTTGGTGTTTGCGGGTTGGGATTGATCGGTGCGGGTTGTATCCAATTTTTTAAAAAGCCAAATTTCATAAACAACTCCTTATTAAAACACCATTTTATTAAAAAACTCACTCCCTTTTATTATAATAAACAAAGATATTATAATAAAATTTTATCACGTAATAATACAGAAAATTATTATTACATAAAAAACAGGTTATATAAAATAAATATAGAAATTAGATAAAGCGAGTATGAATTACATATTAAATGTATTCACTGCAGTTTTAAGATTTTGTATTAATAAATGCGTGACAAAGATTAGAAAGCCTCAGCTTCTACAAAAGATGCAAAAGGAAATTCTATTTCACCATTTAGAAAGGCATCCCAGTTAGCGACAAATTCATCCACCTCATCCAAATCATCCGCCTCCGGTTGATCCGAGACTTGCTCCTGGTTCTCCATTTCATCGAATATTGTATTTAGATTACGCCTAGCAGTACTTTGAGCACTTCCCCCGCCGCCGCCATCATTTGAGTTATAGCCGCTGCGGACAGCATCCAGGACTTGAATAAAAATCCTCTCCATGACACTCAATTCCGTCCCCCAAGAATTTTCATGGAGGATATAGAGGCGGAAGTCTTGTGGACGCTCTCTGACATCCTGTGCTAGTTCATGGTCAGAATGAGCAAACAGATGGTTGTAGCCATACATCCGTTGACGTACCTCTTGTTCCGTTTTGCCCACTATCCAACGCTTTCCATCTGTAATTCCGTAGACAACGCCTCTCTTTCTCCCTCCATTAGGAGAAACAGTCACTTGCAAACGCCCTAATTTAAAATACTTTTTAATAAAAGGCCTTTTAATTGGATAACTTTTATTTGGGATATTCTCTTTAAATTTTTGAATCGTCGCCGTATCTAAAATAATAGAAGGCAGAGGTGATTGAACCACAGTAACCGCACAGCCACCACCACCTCTATTCTGATTGTAACAGTTTAAGAACTTTTCAAAGAGGAGATAAGTACGCTCGATCACGCCTAAAGCTTCACCCTCTTTTAAGCGATAAAGAATTCCAAATTTAAAGTGAGAAGGATTTGCTTGAACTTCTTCGTAAAAAGTTTGATAAACTCGTTTAGCATGTTTATTAAATTGAGTTTGATATTGAGAAACCCGCTTGCTGAGCTTCTGCCCCGTCATCCCAATCAAAACTTTTCCAGTCATTATATTTTTAAAAATATAGATCACTCGCTCAGCCCGTTTGGCTTCGGGAGTTAAAAGAACTTCAACTCGCCCATTTTTTTTAGGATTCGCCTGAAGATCATACCACTTCTCCGGAGTTTGGGGATAATTCTCATCTAATTTTCTACGTTTACTAGGTGGTGGAGACAGTGGATAATCTAAAGGACTAGTAGGCGATGGGGACAGTGGACAATCTGAGCTGGTAATAGGCGGTGGAGAAACCGGATAAATTAAGGGGCTTAGATTATCAGTTGAAAAAATGGGATTGAAAGCTAAGACAGGTAAAACCACTTAATTTTTGCTCCTTCAAAAATAAAGTTAATACATCAATTATAGCACGTTTGTTATTAAATAAATACAAACAAATTAATTGTTTACATTAAATAGTTACAATTTATTTTAAATTTTAATAAAATTATCTTTAAATTGTCCAAAAACACTTTTCATCAAAATAGTTTCTTAGCTATAGTCTGTGACTATGAATTGGCAAAAAAGTTGTGCAGTGCAGATTGATCAATTTGAAGGGGCTTTAGAGCTACTGCTTCGGCTTGTCCACGAGCGGGAAATTGCTGTGGAGAGCTTATCTGTGCATGAGTTAGCCAGGCAGTGTCGCTCTTGGTGGCAAAAGGAAGCGGCTTCTGTTGAAGCTGGAGCTGAAGGCGTTGCGATGCTTTCGCAGCTCATTTGGTTAAAGAGTCGCGCGCTGCTTCCTCTTATAAAAGAAGATTCTGAAGAGCTAGAAACATTTGATTCTCCCCTGGCCCTTTTGCCTCACGTGCTAGAATATTGCCGTTTTAAAGAGGTGGCAAAAGAGTTAAGCAGCTTAGAAGAGAGAGGGGGTAGTTGGCATACGCGCACAGCTCCAGCTGGCAGTGATTGGCGACCACCCTTAGGGATTGAGCATTTGACTCTGCAAGAGCTAGCTTCACTTTTTCAACAGGTGATTGCGCGAGCTGAAGTCACGCATCGAGAAATTCATGAAGAGGAGTGCAAGCTATCAGACAGCATTGCTTGGCTGAGGCGACAGCTAAAAGAGCAGAAGAGGCTCTCGCTTCTCTCTCTTTTTCAATTGTTTCAGACAAAAGTCCAGCTGATCGTCCTCTTTTTGGCGACTCTTGAATTGATGAAAAACGAAGAGATCTGGGTAGAACGCGATCAGCAATCTGGGGAGATTCAGTTACGCAGTTGCAAAGCAGTTTAGTAAAGGTCGAATATTAGTAAAGGTCGAATAATGGAATGGGTCAAAGACTCTCTCTTTCAGCAGCCAATTGCTGCCTTGGAAGCGGAAGAACAGGAGGAGACACAGGCGGAGGTCTTAGCGCCTTTACTTCAAAAACAGGTGACTCGTTTAGTAGAAGCGCTTCTTTTTGCCAGTAGCGAACCCCTTTCTATTGCCAAGCTACGTGAAATTGTCGACACCTTCTATTTAGTCAAACCGCGTCATATCCGGGATGCGTTAAAAACGTTGCAAGAGGATTATTTGAGAGATCAGCGAGGGTTTCGTTTAGAAGAGCTAGCAGATGGTTATATTTTACAATCTTGTGAAGAATTTCTACCCTATATCCGCCAGCTTTTTCGCAACAAACGCATTGAGAAGCTTTCGCAAGCAGCCACAGAAGTTCTGGCTATTATTGCTTATCGACAGCCGATTACAAGACCTCAGATTGAAGCTCTACGTGGGGTAGATTCTTCGGGAATTATTCAGACCTTATTAGAGCGGCAGCTGATTGTACCTATGGGACGCTTAGAAGCTCCGGGTCGGCCAACACTCTATGGAACGACAGAAGAGTTTCTTAAACATTATGGATTAAAATCTTTAGCTGACTTACCTGGGCTTTAAAAGCTTTTGTGAGACCAAATATATAAATTATCTAAAAAACATCCAATCTTTAATCAAACCCAACAAATGTACTTTAATATAAAAGAAAAAAACTTTTAAATATTTAAAGGTACATTATGTCAGCTTTGAAAGTAGGTCCGCAAACAGCGATAGTGCCCGTTGAAAATTCCTCGAGCAAAGCCCCTGTAAATTCTACAAATTCCTCTAATGCAACCTCTGCATTCCTGAATGGGGTCAAATATTGCAGCGCTGCAATAGCCGATACAGCAGTAACAGCGCTAGTCACTCAGCAGTGTATTGCTTATAGTGGAGCCTTATTAGGAGGACTATTTGCTGCACCTGTTGCTGCGCCTATCACAGCCGCGGTAGTCTCTCCGGTTATTGGATCAGCCATTTCTAAGGTAGCAAAGATGGGACTTGAATGGGTCCACGGAGCAGAAATTCAAGAAGAGCCGGCAGTTGAAAAGGCTGCTGAAGAGAAAAAAGTTGCTGAAGCTCAAGAGAGCATTTCGGCTCAATATGGCGCAGCTTTGGCTAAAGCTTATTTGCCACAGATCATCTTTAAAGCAGCGGGACATTTAGGCGCTTGTGTAGCAGGTCCGGTTGGCCGTGCCGCAGGAATGATCGCTGCTCCTCTAATCAGCTATGCGACAAAAGAAAAAGTCGCTGCTGCAGCCGGTTCATTTCTAGAGCAGGCTCAGTTAGAATTAGCTAAAAGACCGTTAGCAAAAGCAGCTCAAGCTGCCTAATGGGTTAGGCCTCGAAGAGGCCGCTATAGTTTAGACATTTTATACAATCTTGCCGAGATTATGGAAGTGTAAGACCCAATGCACATATAAATCTTACCAATATGGGTGCCTAAAGCTATTTGGAGTGCG
>CAZZJE010000162.1:0-6250 GCA_964654295.1 uncultured bacterium
ATTTACCACCTCACTACGTTTGCGCAGCAAACAGAGGGAGGTGCTGAATAGTCACCTAATTTCTTTGATTCCTGTCATCCGTTAACTTTCTAAAAAAAAGCCTTTTTTGACAAAAAATAACACACTTGATATAATTGACTCTCGGTCGGTCAACAAAAAAGAGAGGAAAGATGAAACGGATTGTTAAAAAACCGGAAGAGCGCCGTCTTGAAATCATCAGAGCTAGTCGAGAGCTCTTTTTGAAGAAGGATTATGAGAGCACCACGATTCAGGATGTGATGAAGGAGTTAAAAATCGCCAAAGGAACTACATACCATTACTTTAAGTCTAAGGCAGAACTATTGGATGCAGTAATAGAAGACATGGCGGAAGAGTATTTGCAAGTAGTAGATAAAGCAGTTGCTAAAAGCCAAGGAAACGCTCTTGAAAAGTTTCGACTCTTATTCACTGCTGGTCGTGCGACTGGAGAGAATTTAAAAGCATTAAACGCCTTACATCGCCCCGGCAATAGTCTAATGCACACGCAGCTGTTGGCGGTAACAATATCTAAATTGGCGCCGCTATATGCCGACTTGATTGCTCAGGGATGCGAAGAAGGGCTATTCAAAACCGATTCTCCATTGGAAAGTGCTGAATTTATCTTATCAGCAGTTTCGTTTCTAACTGATATAGGGATTTATCCCTGGCCTAAAAATGCATTGACACGCCGCATAAAAGCCCTTCCAAACATCATCGAACAGCTATTGAACGCGCCGAACGGCTCTTTTGAATATCTAGCTGAAATGAATGAGACACCATCATGACGCATCCAATAGGTCAAGTATTAGGATTACGAAACTTCCGTTTACTCTTTATTAGCACAGGGATCTCTCTTCTTGGAAGCCAATTCACGTTGATTGCCATTCCTTGGCTTGTGTTACAGCTAACAGCGGATCCTTTCGACTTAGGAATCGTTTTGGCATTAGAAGGAATCCCTCGAGCAATTTTTATGATCTTAGGCGGAGCCATTTGTGATCGCATTCATCCGAGTCGAATGATGCTTATTACTGATTTCCTATCGAGCTTGTTAATGGCAACGATGGCCATTGTATTATTTTCTGGGGCGATGCACATCGAGTGGTTGTATGCCTTTGCACTGCTATTTGGCCTTGCATCCGGCCTAGCTATTCCAGCTACCAACAGTATTATTCCCCATCTCATCCAGGATCGCCATTTAGAAGCGGGCAATTCTCTCATCATGGGAGCAAACCAACTTGCTGCATTTGTAGGTCCAACCGTAGCTGGCATTTTGCTGGGTCATCTAGCAACATCTTCTCATTCATTTGAGCTAGCTTTTGCCTTGGATGCTTTTAGCTTTGCTGTCTCAGCTCTTCTTCTCTGGACGATCCAATCCCATTCCGATCCTTCGCATCAGAAGGAACCCCATGAAAATGTATGGGTTTCCATTTGGTCTGGTGTGAAGTATCTCTGGCAAGATAAACCTTTGCGCATCCTCTTTCTTATGCTAACGGCAATGAACTTTTTGTTGTTGGGACCTCTAATGGTCGGTATTCCCCTATTGGCAAATGCATGGCTACCAGAAGGCGCCTCAGCCTTTGGATTCTTGATGTCATCTTTCGCAGGCGGCAGTATCTTCGGCTGCCTTTTAGCCGGTTTTTTGTCTCGACCTAATGGAAACACCATCAGGCTAATATTAATCTCTTTTATTATTGCTTTTGGATTTGTGACAGCAGCTTTGGGCCATATTACCTCAACATCTATCGACTGTCTGCTCCTTTTTTTGATTGGAAGCGGCAATGGCTATTTGTCTATCTTGCTCCTTGCTTGGATACAGAGCCGATCACCTAAAAAGATATTGGGACGCTTAATGAGCCTTTTAGCCTTTTCGAATGCAGGATTTTCGGCCCTTTCACAATTGGCAGCCGGATACCTCGCTGCTTGGAGCCTTTCAAGGCTATTTGTTTTGTCGGGAGCGTTGGTCCTATTGCTCGCACTTGTTGCCACAACTAGAGCTGAATTATCAACGTTTGACACAAAATTGACTGCAGCATCTACAGAGATCGCATAATGTTCTTAAAAATTGTTCGAAATAACTTTGCTAAAGAGAGGATGCTGTTTTTCATTCTCTTCCTATTTATCACGATTGCCGCGCTTCTTGTCTCTTCCGGCATCATCATGTTAACGCAGTTAAACAGCTCGATTTCTCAATTGATGGAGAGAGCTTCTGCCCCACACTTTCTTGTGCTACACAAAAGCGAGCTCGATGAGGCAGCGATTAAAGCATGGGCGACTTCTCAACCAAACATGAAAAGAATTCAAATAGCAAAAATGGTCCAAGTAGACACAGCAGCTGTTTATCTAAAAAATAGCATCTTATCTGAATACAACAGTGTGATGAGTTTGGATTTTGTTAAACAAAACAGAGCTTTTGACTTTCTGCTCGATCTTAAAGGAGATCCTATCCATCTTGCTCCAGGTGAGATAGCTGTTCCCATCTATTTTATGGAACAAAACCACTTAAAAGTAGGAGACAAGGTCCACATTGCACAGGATAATTTCACTAAAGAGTGGACGATTACCACCTTTGTCCGAGATGCTATTATGAATCCTGCGTTTATCCATTCCAAGCGCTTTGTGCTAAATGACGACGACTTTACAGAGCTTGAAGAAGGGAGTCGCTCATTTTCAGCCATTCAATATTTAATCGAATTTCAACTGCAAGACCTTGAAATGGTCGCTGAATTTGCCAATCAATATCAACTGGCTGGTTTGCCACAAAATGGACCGATCATCGATTACAGGCTGATTAGAATCTTAAATTCGGTGACAGATGGGATCGTCATCGGCATTCTGATTTTGATGAGTCTTTTGCTAATCCTTGTCGCACTCTTATGTTTGCGGTTTACCATTTTAACAGCCATTGAAGAAGACTACCGTCAGGTAGGCGTGATAAAGGCTTTAGGGATGCCTGCAGCATTTATCATACGACTCCATTTATTGAAATATGCTCTGCTTGCCGCTGCAGCTTGCGGGGCAGGCTATCTCTGCTCATGGCTCTTTCGTTCCCTCTTCATCTCTAATATTGAACATCATTTAGGAATCGTCGCTGAAACGCTGCAAGATCGATTACTTCCCCTATTTGGCACCTTTGCCATTTTCCTCATCGTTGTTGCTGTTTGCGCTTGGGGGCTTGCTCGTCTCCGCAAGGTATCTGTGATGGAGGTTCTTCGAGAGTCTGGCAGAGAAAAAGGGTGCAAAGCCAAAGGGCTCTTTTCAATCAAATCCTCTCGAATTTTTGGACTGAATACAGTTTTTGCATTAAGAGATCTCGTCCAGCGCTATCGTCTCTTTCTTTTTCTATGCTTGGTCTTATTGATTTGTGTCTTCATCGTCATCCTTCCTCTTTACTTCCTTAACACACTTCAATCTCAACATTTTATCAACTACATGGGAATCCCTCAAAGTGAGGTACGCATTGATCTCTATCAAAAGGGGGATCAGGTTAGCTCTCTAGAAAAGATACTCACCACCTTATCAACGGATGAAACCATTGCCGATTATGCTCTTTTCACAACCTCTCGACTAGCCGTTATCAATAATGGAGGGAGCTTAGAACAAATTAATATTGAGAGCGGTGATTATGATCTCTTTCCTATCGATCTATATAGCGGCACTATTCCTAAAAATGAGAATCAAATCGCTCTCTCCTATTTAGAGAGCAAACAGCTGGAAAAGAGAGTTGGTGATACACTCGAGCTCGTGATCAATGGAGAACAAAAGAGGCTAACCGTAAGCGGAATCTATCAAGACATTACCAATGGTGGGTTGACAGCCAAAATACGCCTGCCTATCCCACCTGAAAAAGCTCTCTGGAATGCTATTCAGATCAATTTTAAACCTGGAACGCTAAGCCAAGAAAAGTTAGCAACCTACCATTCGCTATTTGCTCGCGCAAAAGTAACCAAATTGGAAGATTAACTAAATAAGACATTGGGACATCTCTTGCCACAAGTTAAAGCAGCAACAGTCTTTTCCATGTTAACAGGAACATTTATCTTAGCGCTTATTGCTTCGCTGTTCTTTAGGATGTTAGCCACAAAAGATGCCAGGCAGATTGCCATCATGAAGGCTATTGGATTTTCAAATCATCAGATTCGCAAGCAATATATGCTACGTGCGTTGATTACCCTCAGTATCAGTATCGTTTTGGGAATCTGTGCTTCAAGTACACTCGGAGAATATTTAGTAGGCTTGATTTGGTCGGCGATGGGAGCGCCTTCCATCCGATTGATCATTCATCCACTCGAAGTGTACCTGATCTGCCCCCTTATTCTCATCTTGATCCTTCTCATCGCCACCTATTTAGCTGTAAAGGGAATCAAAGAACCAAACATTGTTAAACTCATTGTAGAATAGCTCAATTTTATGAACAGACTATTAGAATGCAAAAACGTCACTAAAACGTATTTGAGAATAGCTGGACGACAGGAGACCATCCTTTCCGATGTCTCGTTAAAAGTTGATCGCGGCCAATTTGTCTCACTGATGGGGCCTTCAGGATCAGGAAAGTCAACTCTTTTATATTGCATTAGCGGCATGGATCAGATGAGTGCCGGCAAGGTCACGTTCGATGGAATCGAGCTATCATCTCTTTGCGAAGAAGAGCTTGCCAAAATCCGGCTGAATCGGATGGGATTCATTTTTCAACAGATCTATCTGCTTAAAAACTTATCGATAGTTGATAATATCACCCTTCCAGGATACTTAGCCAAAAGGGAGCCCGCAACGGATGTAGAAACCCGAGCACATGAATTAATGCATAGGATGCAGATCGCGGAGCTTGCTGACCATGATATCACGCAGGCCTCTGGAGGCCAACTGCAGAGAGCCTCTATCTGCAGGGCTCTAATCAACCAACCAGATATTCTCTTTGGCGATGAACCCACGGGAGCTCTCAACTCCAGATCGACTAATGATATCTTAGATATTTTGCTAGAAATCAATCAAAGAGGCACGACTATCCTCTTGGTGACACACGATGTAAAAGTAGCAGCTAAAACAGAACGTGTTCTCTATATGTCGGATGGGCAGATCATTGCAGAGTGTTATCTAGGCAAATATCAACCGCAAGAAAATAGACTCAAAGAAAGAGAAAAGCTTCTTTCCGATTGGCTAATAGCCAAAGGGTTTTAAAAAGGCTAGACAATCTTTAAAGCTGGCTGCTTGCTTATCCCCTCTATACAGTCTTTATCCAAAGACGAAAGAACCAGGGGGAATTTCCAGAGGGAGTAAATGCATTTACTCATTACGGAGAGCGTGTCAAGGCTCTTGCCGCCTATTTCCTGCATCAACACCTCATTCCCTTCGAAAGGGTAGCGCAAATGTTTGAAGACCTGTTTCATATTCCGCTATCACCGGGGACATGTGCAAACATGGACTCTGCAACGTGCATCATTTAAGAGAGCTGAAATTTGTCAACGAAGAAGAAAAGTCTTCCTGGGCAAAGGAAATGACAGACTGATTGCTGAAAGGCAAGGGGATGGTGGATAAAGCAAAACTAGAAGGGAAGAAGACTCTCGCCCAAACGGATGGAAAAGGTAAAACAAAAAATCAGCGGTTGCTTTAGGGCTTTTGAAGGCGGAAGGATATCTTGTCGAATTAGGAGCTATATCTCGACAGCGAGAAAGCAAGGCTGGCACATCATTGATGCTTTAGCAGAAGCTGTCTCTGGATTACCTAGACTACTTTCATTGCCAAATACCGTTTGATCCTTCACCTTATTCAGCACCTCACCACGTTTGCGCAGCAAACGTGGTGAGGTGCTGAATAGTCACTACCAAGCTAATCTATTGGTTCTAAAGTCAAACTATTAGCAAGTTCTCGCATCTGTCTTTTGCCCTTTTCATTAAAATATTGAATGAATTTTTTGGGCAAAATTTTCATTAAATAGAGTTGTAACTTCACACGGATGGAAGACCCCGAGAAAGCTTGTTGGTTAGCTTCGGCAAGGCTTTGTGCAGCTTCAACATGCGTTCTCATCGTTTGTTCATATCTTTCAAAAGCAAGAGCGTAATCTCCATTCGATTCACTGATTTCTCGGGCTAAAATATAAGCTCCAACCATAGCAAGGCTTGTTCCCATGGCTTGGACCGAATGCGCAGCGTCTCCAATAAGCGTAACGTTGCCTTTAGACCAACAGGGCATTCTGACTTGAGCAATAGAATTAAAATAGCAATCGTTACTCTCTTTC
>CAZZJE010000163.1:0-686 GCA_964654295.1 uncultured bacterium
CATTGCTTCATCTGAGAGAAAACCAAACGCTAACGGTGGTAAAGAGACCACAAAAAGCATTTGCAATTTATACTTCTACTCTTCAGAGAAGACATCTTTTATAAGCTCCGGAGCAATTGATTCTAGTAGAAAAGCAGATGAGTTTGTTGCTTTATGTAAGTTAGCAACTGAACAAGAAAAAGTAAAAAACACATCAAGAATTTTCATTATAAGTTTAAATTCACATTTAGGAGAATCTAAACTCTTAAAAGAAACTGAAAAATCCGTGTCAAAAATTCAAAAGAACATGAGAGAAGATTCTCCCAACACCTCTGTCGGGCAATTCAATCTTGGGTATAATCTTGCTTCTGGCGTTGCTTTTACTCCGGGAGAATTTTGTTTGTCTCTGACAAATATAGCACATGGTTTAAGTTTTTTGACTGGAGAAGAGCAGAAATCGCTTTACCTCAATTTTTCTGCTTTAAGGCAATTTGCAGGCTATGTTGCCCAAGATGTAACTAAACTCCTATGCGATCCAAATTTAGCGAATCTGATCAAACAAGATTCAAAAGAAGATGAAATTCTTATAGGTGATTTCTATGAAATAAATACTTCGCCTAAATTACACCTAAGAAACTTTCGTCACTTTTTAGAGACCCTAAAAAAAATTTACAGAACTGAAGAAAACAAACAAATTTTTCAAAATT
>CAZZJE010000163.1:696-6221 GCA_964654295.1 uncultured bacterium
CTTGTATTTGAAATCAATCCAGAGGAAGAAGAGCAGGCCATTGGCGAAGCTAACTTAAGTTCTAGCCAATTATCTGATAAAGTGATTAGTTTAACGGAATCTGATGTCATAACAGATGAAGACGCAAAACCCTTACTTCAAATTTTTCAAGAGGTTCATAAAAGTTGCCAGCGAGCCTTTGGAGAGCTATCATCTAAGCAACAAAGCATTTCCAACTCAATAGAAAAAATTGAGTTTTCTATAAGCAAACTTAAAAAGGCAAAAATCCTTATAGAACTTTTCTATCTCCAATTGGGAAAACAGTTAAACGAACCTTCTTTCTTGACAAGAGCAACACAAATTGAGTTACTGCTCTTAAGTTCGAATATGCATGAGATATTTTTAGCGATCATCTGCAAAAGTGGCTTAGACCGATCTGCTGCAGTCAGATCTCTCTACTTGGCTCTATTATTTATGAAAAATAAGTTTTGCGAAGAATATGGAAATAAAGAGCAAATTAATGAAAACAAGAGCTTTATTATTGAGATAAATAGTTACTCAGACCTTTATGAACTTATTTATTCAATAGATGCGTCAAGAAATGAGCTATTTAGATTATGGGAAAATTATGTTAAAAAACAGCATCTAGAATCTTATTTGTGTTCTGATTTAGAAGCGCTTGACTCAACTAAAATTTATAAGGAGAACCTAAAAGAGGAGTTTCAAAATGAAATCCGCAAGAGTTATGCTGACAACAAACAAGTTGGCAAAAAAGTTGAATTATTATTAGACACCTTAGATTATTTAGAAATTTTCTTTACTAATTTAATGAACGAACAGAGAAAAACATTTTTTAGTACAGGGGTTTTAGGGTTTAAATATAGGCAGTATAAGATAAGTAATCCTCATATCTTAGAACGAATTCCTCCATTTATTTTAGTCACAACTGAAAAGGGATCGATTCCAATTCGCTTGTTAACTCCAGACGGACAATTTACAAAAGCAGCAGAACAGCTCATCGTTCGAAATGGAACTTATCGTGGAAGCTAGTAACCTAGAAATGATGCGGTCGTCCCGAAATTTAAGATCAACATTCTAAGAGAGAGTTTTAAATAATTTCATCGCAGAGACAGGAGCTGGTGGTGTAAAGAGCGGCAGTATTTTCTATCGACTGTGCTTAACACATTCTTCTGAGACTGTCTCGTCGTTTAATTGACCTACTATCAAATGCTCTGAACCTCTGGTTTTGGATGATAAGTAAAAATTTACAAAGAGGAACTGCATAAAATTCTTTTCCAATTGCAGCGTGGTCTCTCTCATTGATAGGCCTTCATTTATTAAAAAAATTCATCTCTGGTTGATCTAAATCTGATAGGCGTGAAATGAAGGACCGTTTAGAAGAGTGCCGCTCTTTTAAGCCTTTAAGCTTCCAATAGAAGTCAGAAGATTTTTCACGAGCAGCTAGATCTCGTAAATCGGTTAAAAGTTCGATTGCTTTGTCGTAGCTTTTTGCCTGCTTTTCAGAGACGAGAGACTCTATTTGTGCCCAAAGGAGGAGCTGCTGACCAGCGATTGCATTTAAACGTCTCTCTCGAGCAATTTTTTGTAATCTCTCTTTTTCTGCCAATGCCGCAGCTGCCTTTTCTGCTTCAATACGTTCCCTATTTTCTGCTACGCACTCTGCTTGCTTAAGAAGCTCTCCAACTGTGCGTCGCTTAGGTTTCTCCTTTTTATTTTCTTGTCGTGACTGCCAGGCTTTAGTGAAGCGATTTACTTGACCAAGAACCGTCGTTTGATTGCCCTTTATGACTCCACTTAAAATATTTGCCAGCAAATCATCTTTTTCATTTGAAGGAAGGGTTTCAACCCAATTACGAAGATCTATCCCACTTACATCTTCTAACGGAGTGCTATTGATAGCTGCTGCTTCAATGAGATCAGAATCAATTCTCAAAAAATCAGCGAAACTAAGAAGAGAAGAACTTAAATTTTGCAAGCCTGGAGGCACTGGGGGTTCAATCGCCTCTTCATCATATTCCTCAGCTAGCAAGCCAGATAGCCAACCCAGATATAAGCAACGTAGATCGCCTCGAATTAGATCCATTCTTAAATTTAAAAAGGGAGTAAGAGAGAGATCTTCTTCTTCTTCTTCCCAATCACTCTCACATTCAGCCTCGGATAAAAAATCCAAGATGATTTTATTGTCATTAAGACGGACGGAAAGGCTTTCATCGTTACAATAAGCTTTTACAGTTCTGAAATCTACGAGATCTGATGGGAGCCTCAGTTTTAAGATATGAGTACCCCAATTCGCATAATAGAGAAATCCATCGAAATATTTCTCCATCCAAAGATCTTCATCTCCTTTGAAACTTCCCCATGAATAGTGATTGATAAAACTGTGCGGCGTAATCTTAGCGCGTGTCGAAAAGGAGCGCAATTCGGCCATTTCTTTTTCACTTAAAGGTCTATCTACGGCTTTGAACTCAAAATATTGATACTCGCTCATCTAATCCCTTCATTTTACAAAAAATATGTGTGTTTCTAATGTAAGCAACAGAAAATCCTTTTAATTTGAGATAGTCGTGTACTTCTGAGTTTGCCATCTACTCTAATCATTTGGATCGAAATAGTTCACGAGAGATAGGAATCATTCCCTCCTTAATCGGCAAAAACAAAGTTTGCACTAACGCATGATTGGAATCTACCGCATAGGGAGAGAAATCCGTTACACCAGTTTCACGGAGTAACGTTTCGTCGATGAAAAATTGGCCTGAGGCCTCTTTAAATGTTCGAAGAGAAAGTGCATAGGCTGCATCTGCCATGATCGAAGGCAAACGGCTTCCAGCATAAACTTCGGGAGACAGATAGTCTTTAAGCCTTTGTGTCGCAATATTAGTTTGAGGCCAAAGAGAGTTGACAGCAATACCGGCCGAGTAAAACTCTGCAGCCATTCCTCGCGTGCATAAACTCATGCCATATTTTCCCAAAGAAAAAAGGAGATAATCTTTTAGCCATTGCTCTTCGAGATTGAGCGGTGGAGCAACGTTGATAATATGAGGATTTATTCCTTCTTTCAAACAGGGAAAACAGAGTTGAGAGAGAAAAAAGGCAGCGCGAACGCTTGTCGAAATAGCAAGATCAAACTGTTCTGGAGATGTGTGAAAGATGTCATTGAAGCAAGGGGCACTAGTATTATTGACCAAAATATCAAGACCACCAAAGTGAGCAACCGTTTTGGAGACGAGGCTTTTTAATTCATTATAATCCCGTACGTCAGTATCGCACGCCAAAACTTGGCCTCCAACTTCAGAGATTCCTTCAATAGTCTCTTTGACTTGAGCTGGATGATCTTTTGAAGCAATGACAATATTACATCCTTCTACAGCGAAACGGTAGGCAATTGCTTGACCGATCCCCTGCCCTGCTCCCGTAATGAGAACTGTCTTTTTTCTATTTTTCATTTTTTCTGCGATTAAGTGTTTATCTTTAGGAATCTGTTAATCAATTAATCAACCCATTAGAACTTAAGGTTTAAATTGACCGATAAGCCCTGGGCCCAAAAGTCTGTATGGCGATGCTTAAATTTGGGGCGTATGGGTCCTTTTGGACGCGATGCAGCAGTCGAATCTCCAAATGGAATAGGTTTACTAATCCCTGTTCCTTCACTATCACGTGAAGCTTGTGCTAAGGCCGTTCGGGTGGGATTGATCTGCCTATCTATTTGCTCTCCAGGACGAAGCAATTGATTTAACCACAAAAAATTATAGCCCAAACTAATTTCAAAGCAGTTTGTAACTTGATAACACAAGTTAACTCCCGTCTCCAAAGCAACGGCAAACTCATTTTTGCAATGTGATCCACGATTCGTTGGTTCGGCAAAAATTCCTCCAGATAAGATCTCATGGCTTGTATTTTCTGTCATATAAAACAAATTGCCATCAGAAGTTTGGCTCTTACCATTTACTTTTATTTTCTGATTCATGCATCCCAAAGCCAACTTTG
The DNA here is from genome assembly GCA_964654295.1 of uncultured bacterium. Taxonomy (GTDB): domain Bacteria; phylum Chlamydiota; class Chlamydiia; order Chlamydiales; family JABDDJ01; genus CAZZJE01. Next base: position 4,681 of record CAZZJE010000163.1, read on the forward strand.
CAAAGCCCTTAAAAAACCAGCTATCGATATGATAGCTTGCCTTGCAACCAATCTGAAAGCCATAAAAGTTATTGTTTGTTTTAAAACTATCTTTGAAATTGTAAAATCCGCTGGCAATAGGAGCATTAGGTAGAGCAGCCGTCTTACCAATAAATAATAGGGATTCTTTTAACTGCAGCCATCGAAAGCCTCCAATGAAATCAACTCTAAATCTGCATTTATCTATCAAATTAGCTAAACTGTTAAGCTCAAAACCTAGTAGCTTACTTGACATATTTAATGAAAAATGGCCCTGAAAGCCAGGCCCTAATAAAGGACCAGGAAGAATAAAGACTGTTTCGCCAGGCATTCCATTTAATCCCCATAAACCAGTGACATCATAGATTGGCACAGCGACATTGTCAGATTCAGGTTCACCAGATGTATGGATCGACTGCTGGTGCGACCTTTCTGGAAGCATAAAGAAGTTGCTTTCTATCCCAAACTGCTGTGAATGATCCATCCATTTTCCCAACTTAGCAGCAAATCCATTCAGCCAATTCATCTTAACAGCTTTGTTGCCTAACAAGATTTGAGTTCCAGGCTGTCCAATGGCTCCTGGTAAGGGATCTCTCAAGGATGCTGATGTCACAAGCGGAACTGGAAGAGGAACCTTTTTGATTGTCCACAGGAGGTAATCTGCTTCCAACCATAATTCTCCAGCATAAAGAGAATGAATTCCTAATAGACCCAATAAAAAAATTAGACACCTAAACTTCACGCTCATCTCTTTTCCATTTAAACGATAAGAGGAAGCTAAAAGCTTCCTCTTACTCAGGTTGCTAAAGATAGAGTATCATAGCTAAACAGACAGAAAAAAGCCTGTTGGTTAAGCTTTTCTACCTCTTAAGGCGTGCCTGTGGTAATAGCTATCCCTCCACTCGCATACCCTGATACTGTGTTTATAAGCGAAACTCCAGCGGCTGATATCGAATATACCATGAGCAGTCTTGTTTGTGCAGTCACAGGAACGCTTAATCCTGTTGTAATTCCACTAGAGACTGTTCCAATAGGAGCCACACCAGTCAATGATGGAGTTAACGTAACGACTGCTCCAGGAACAGGTGTAAAGGTATTATCAGGTGTCGCTGATTCATAAAGTTGAGCTGTAATTGTCACTGTCGTTCCAACAAGAGCCAAAGCAACCGTTGTGCTAAAGTAAGCAGAAATGGAAGTGATGGTCCCATCTGTCGGCATTGAAAAGGCGTAATTCAAGTTTATACCAGGGCCACCAGATAGATCTATGGTCGCCCCTAAGTCTGTAAGGCCCTCTACCGAGCTGCCAAAGCCAATAAAGGCGGGAATACCTTCAAGTCCACTGATTGACGAAGTCAAATTAACTGGCTTTCCAGAAGCATATGGAATAATTGTTGGGCCGCCATTCAATCCTGCGGGACCGGCAGGACCTGTAGCACCCGTTGCTCCGTCGGCTCCAGCTGGACCAGCGGGGCCTTGTGGACCAGCGGGACCCGTTGCTCCATCTGCACCAGCTGGACCAGCGG
>CAZZJE010000164.1:0-6188 GCA_964654295.1 uncultured bacterium
CGATGTCGACCTCTCTCCAGAAGAGGTGAGCCTAGATTTTGCCCATCAAAAGCTTCCGGAAAGAGAACAGTTAGGAACCATTGGGCTCTGGTGCGCTCTTCATGGCGACTCTATTTTAAAAGCGGGTATGCATCATCTGGAAGCGCAGTTTATGTTCGATCTGCTGAGAGAAGATCTTAAGCAGCAGGGGATCGGCATGATGGAGCCCTTTAGTAACTTTCCCTATCTCAAGCAGGCGTTTACTCAGGGAGAGGTGTGGGAAGTGCCTCAGGAGAGAGTGAATAAGCTGCTTAAGGCCGGGTTAATTACGGAAGAGCAGGCACAGAAGTTTTCTGAAAAAGGTGCTGTCGGCAGCCATATGGAAAACCTACAGCGGCGCGAAGGCTTTAAAGGCTTTAACCAGAAAAATGTGAGCTTCATCATCAAAAAAACCGATCCCAGAACTCTTACCTTAGAGAAGTAGATTAAGCTGCGAGTCGTTAATGAGGAGATCAGGTTACCTTTTCTCCTCTGGGTTCGCTACGCTTTTTTCTAATTAAAAAATTATGCTAGAAATTATTTCAATAGCCGTCTGTTTGATTTTAAATGCTATTTTAGCCGGATCAGAAACGGCGTTTATTGCTGTTAGCCGTCCTTCCCTTAAGGAATCAGCTAAAAAAGGAAACAAGGAAGCGGCTTTATTGCTTCACTTGCGTGAAAATCCAGAAAGGACACTCTCTGTCATTCAAATAGGAATTACCTTTGTCGGAGCTTTAGCAGCAGCTCTTGGAGGTGCCGGAGCTGAGGAATTTATCGCTCCTTGGATGGTGTCTCAATTCGGAATTAACGATTCGTTGGCTGAAGTTTTATCGATTCTAGCGATCGTCATTCCGTTCACCTATATCAGCGTTGTTATTGGTGAATTAGTCCCAAAATCATTTGCTTTAAGAAGACCTCTGTTTTTAGCTTCAAAAGCAGCTCCTTGGTTACATCGCATTAGTCATATCTTTGATCCAATAGTCACAGCGTTTGAGTGGTCTACAAAAAAAATCTTACACCTTTTTCCAAAAAAACATGTGATTGAAGAAGACCCTACTCACAATGAGATCTCTTCAGAAATCGATATTCTATCGCACCAAAACAAACAGTATGTTGTGAATATTTTAAAAATTGAAAAAACAACAGTGGCTGAGGTCATGGTGCTTTGGCAAGAAGTTGTATTTGCAGAAACTACCCAATCAATTGAACAAGTGGAGAGTTTGATTATATCTTCTGGACATACGAGGCTGCCTGTTGTTAAAACCAACGAGGTCATCGGTATTATTAATGCAAAAGAATTCTTTGCATACCAAAAGACAGGCAGAAGGGATTGGTTATCTCTAATAAGATCTACAATTAAGGTTCCGGGTCATACTCCTATCCTTTCTGCATTGCAACTTATGCAAGAGAAGAGAGCCCATATGGTAATTGTATATAAAGGAGCATCTAAAATAGGGATCATCACAATGGAATCTATTTTTGAAGAAATTATTGGGGATATATATGACGAAGATGATGATGGTTCACTAAAAAAAATATTGGATTCCATTCATTTTAAAAAGCGATAAAATCTGTTATAAATCAAGATAATTGTTTAGGTGGTATTAAAAATTACACTGATTGCTGGTGTTAAATTATATTAAAATAAATTAGAATTACAATATAAAGAATTGTTTTTATAACAAACTTTGTATTGGTGGTTTTATGGGGTTTTCTATACCCAGTTCAGATTCTTCAAATTCACCAATTTTTCAAACTCAAGGATTTAATAAAGATCAGGCGGTTAATAAGGTTAAAATTACCGGACCAAATGGTAAAAATTATACAGTTGCTATAAAAAATGCTAAAACTGAAGATCAAGCCATTCAATCCGCTAAAGAGCTCTACAGTCTTCTTATTACTTACAAAGTAGGCGAAGAGGGTAGCAAAATCTCTAGACTATCCCTCGTTCAAACAGATCATAAAACAACTATAAATTTACACGGCTCAACTAAAGAGGATGAAAAAGCATTAGAGCCAAATGAACAGGCCAAGTATGCCTTAACCCAAATGGTCTTAAGAACCTTAGAAATGTCAACTCCTTCTGATGAATCGCTCTTACCCTCCGAAACAATAGAAGCAGAGATTACTATTCAACCAGAAGAAACAGCTGTTTCTTCTCCTTCTCCCTCAGCTCCAAGCTCATCCGTTGTTTTAAAGCCAGTCTCCGATCTCACTTCAGAAACTCTAGCCAAAATCCAAGGCGTTTTTGATGAATTAAAGCTTCAGCATGGTGGACAGCTTACAGAACAAGAAATTATTCGAGAGATTGATGGAAGACAGATCATTTTTACTCGAACGAATGAAAAAGATAGGGTCTATCTCGCTTTTAATAAGCAAATAGGGGGTGGAGCTTTTGGAGATGTGCATCTAGCGACAGAATTAATTAAAGGAAAAGAGTTCGTTACAAAATTAGGCAGGCCAGATGGCCCAGGTGGAGATAGTATACAAACTGAATTTGATCTGCTCCAATTTATCCATGGAGGCATGGAAAAGAGTGTTTTAGGCGTTCAAAAACCTCCCAGCAAGATATTTTATGTTTCTTACCGAGAAGATCCTTCGGCAGATTCCCAACAGGCAGTCGTCTATATTACAAAAAAATACAATTTGGGGAATCTCGATAAAGATGACAAAACAAACTTCCAACAACTCTCACCCATGCAACAATTAGACGCCGGTTTTCAAGTTTTATCTGGATTGGCCCATTGCGCCAATTTAAACCTCGTCTTTCAGGATATCAAAGGCGAAAATATGCTGATTCATCAAGATAGCGACGCGGAACTATTACCGAATGGGGAAAAGAGAGTCGAGCTGGTTTTGGCAGATTTAGGTATGGCTGATCGATTAAGTCTTTCCGAAGTTCCCGGCTGGGGTGGCGATATGAGATATCATGTTTCAGATGATCGCGCGAAATTTTCATCCTTGATGCGACAAGCTCTTTCATTGGATGACCAAAATCCAGAAAAAAGAGAGATCATTCAAGAGTTGAATCGAATGCTTTTAGCTAAAGATGTTTATGCCATGGGTAAATCGCTTCAGGAGAGCTTTAGCCACCTACAATCCCCTGATATTTCGGAAGCTAAAAGAGCTGCCCTAGATGATTTGTTTGCTAAAATGAAAACTCCTTCTTATGAAGGAGATACTCCAAATTCAACTATTTCTGCCCAAGCTGCTTTAGCTGAATATCAAAAAATCATGTTAATGGATTAGTTGATCTCGTATTGCCTCGGCCAAATGCAGGGCCTTCCGCATGGTACCATCGGCAACCTGCGAGCGGCACGAAGTTCCATTTGCAACGATAACCGTGCTTTCAGAGGCTTCTCGCACTGCTGGAAAAAGCTTCAATTCACCTATTTCCATCGATAATTTTTCATGTTCACTTTCATAGCCAAATGAACCTGCCATCCCGCAGCAGCCAGAAGGAATTTCGTCTACCTTAGCGCCCGGAATAGTTGCTAAAACAGCTTTTGTAAAGGCTGTGCCTTCCCATGCTTTTTGATGGCAATGACCGTGCAAAAGATATTTACGGGAATTCATCTTCTCTTTCCATGGAAGAGATAGCTTTCCCTCCTGCAGGTGCTTATACAAAAAGGCGTCGAGTGTGACGCTTGCCTTGGCGACATGTTGCACTTTTTCATGCCCCTCTGGCCAAAATTTTCCCAAGATTCCTCGGCTATCATCGCTGAGCATTGTCAAACAGCTGGGCTCTAATCCGACAATCGGGACGCCTTCGAGTGCATAGGGATAGAGCGATTCAACTAAGATTTTGAGCTGCTGGGCAGCCTCTTTTAGCAATCCTTTCGAAGCCATGGGACGGCCGCAGCAGTGCCAATCGGGCACAATGACCTGGTAACCAAGCGCCTCCAAAATGTCGACTGCAGCCTCTCCAATCTCCGGATGGCAAAACTCAGTAAAGGTATCAGGCAGCAAGACGACGGGCAGAGCAATCGAATTGTACTCTTCTTTTTTAACTCTCCTTGAAAAGGTGCGGCGTACAATTTTGGGGAGAGAGCGGTTGGGAGCGATGCCAAACATGCGATCTAATAGCTTTCGAACAACCCCCCAACGGTTAATCAAATTGACAATAGGCGCAACTGGTCGGCTAATGGCAAAAAGCTGTCCAATATGGCCCAATAGGCGATTACGGAGAGAGTAGCCATGTTTTTCTTGGTATTGATAAAGCGCTTCCATTTTCATTTTTGCCATATCGACTTGAGAAGGGCACTCCCTTTTACATCCTTTGCAGGCGAGGCAGAGATCTAAGACGGACTGCAAGCCTTCACCAGCCAGCTCATCCACGGGCCATTTACCTTGAATAATTGCTCGTAACGCTTGGGCCCTTGCTCTAGTTGTGTCAAATTCACGATTCGTCGCCTGGAAGGAGGGGCACATCACGCCATCTTTCTTGCGACAGAGGCCATTGCCATTGCAGAGATCGGCAGCCAGTGCCAAGCCACCTTCGGCACTAAAATCTTGAAATGTCTCAGGCTCGACTAACTTTCGATCTGGATCAAGTCTCAGGTCATGTTTCCAATACGCCCCATGGACAACTTTTCCAGGATTGAGGCGATCAAGGGGATCAAAGATCTCTTTGAGCTCCAAAAAGGCTTGATAGAGTTTCGGCCCAAAAAGCTTAGGGTTTAGCCAAGAGCGAATATAACCATCGCCATGCTCGCCGCTAAGCACTCCTCGATGCTGCATGAGGAGGTCTGTGACAGCAACTTGCAGATCTTCAAGCGTCTGAACTTCGCTCGCTTGCCTGAGATCGATATAGGGACGAATGTGTAGGCAGCCTGCTCCGGCATGGCCATAGATGCCAGCTCGCTTGTCAAAGCGCTGCAATAGATCCAAAAACTCTTTCATAAAAGAGGCAATCTGATCAGGCGGTACAGCTACATCTTCAATAAAGGCAATGGCGCGGCTATAGCTGCGTTTAGAAAGCAGCAGCCCTAAGCCTGCTTTACGGACTTTCCAGACCGACTGTATCTGGCTAGGCTCTGTTAAGAGATAGCCGCCTGGATGCTCTCCTGCTGCAATGACTGCTTGGTTGCACGCCTTTGCCTTTTCTAGCGCTTCCGATGAGTTGCAACCGTCGCACTCAACAAACACTAACGCTTTTGGAGTGCCTTTTAGCCAGTCGAGCTGGCCCTGCATAGAAGGTGCCTGACGGCCAGACTCTAAAATGTGATGGTCAATGAGTTCTAATGCTAATGGATGCATCGGCAGCAGCGTCTGAACGACTGCCATCGCTTGAACCATATCAGAGAAAGAAAATAAGCAAAGCACCGAAGGGCCAGGCTTTCGTACAATACGTAGCTTCATGGAGGTAACGATGCCTAGGCTGCCTTCTGAGCCTGCTAAGAGCTCACAAAGAGGGATCTCTCCCTCGCCCAGCAGAGCCGTCAGGCGATATCCAGAGACTAGGCGAGGGAGCTTGGGAAAATGCTCCTGAATCTCTTCTCGGTACCTTTCTCTCAACTCCCAAAGGGCGCGATGTAACCGACCTGTCGGCGTGGGCTCTTGGCTTAGCTGCTTCCACTGGTCAAGGGTTGGACGGCCAAGGGTTAAAGCTTGCCCCTCGGCATTCAGCCATGTGACCTCTAACAGATGATCCGCAAAGCATCCATATCGCAGAGAGCGTGCTCCTGCGGCATTGTTGCCTAACATGCCTCCAAGTGTGGCCCGATCGCCCGTTGAGGTGTCGGGTCCTAAACGATATCCATACGAGGAGAGAGCCTGGTTAAGCTGCTCCTGGACGACGCCCGGTTCACAGATGGCATACTCTTGCTCGATGTTGATCTCTAAAATTCGGTTGAGATAGCGCGACAGATCGAGAATAAGACCTTTTCCAAGACATCCTCCTGTAATTCCAGTGGCAGCTCCACGGGCAATGACTGGAACGCTTTCCCTAAAGGCCATTTGAAGAGCCGTCGTAATATCTTCTTGGTCAGCAGGGGAGACGACAGCTAGCGGTTCCACTTCATAAATAGAGGCGTCGACGCTGTAGACCTGCCGAGTGACAGGGTCTGCGGCGACGGAGCCTTTGATTTTAGAACGCAGCTGATCAATAAACGTGAGCATCTAGACCTTTGAAATTGCTTTTGGAGTGCGGCGACTTGTCGCCGCTTTTT
>CAZZJE010000165.1:0-6179 GCA_964654295.1 uncultured bacterium
AGCGATAGATCGCGGAAGCAAAGTCAAATACATTGTCTATAGGTGTCAGTAAGCCATCGACCTCATTTCGAACTGTTTCATTACTAGCTGATGTATCAAAAGCAATGAGAGCTGCCCCGCCGCATATCCCATCATAGTAGGCTCGACCAAAGTCACATGTCCGATGCGGCATCAACAAAAGGTCAACTTCACTCATCGCTCTCCATATATCTGGCCCATTTTTTAAAAAGCCTTTAAAAATCACGCAATCTTGAAGATTAAATCGCTCGACTAGGTGCTTTAAATAAACCTCTTCTTCACCCTTTCCATAGATTAAGAGCTTGTAGTCCATCCCCCATCGCTTTAAAAGCTGCATCGCTCGAATGGCAAAATCAATACCTTTAATAGGATCCAACCTTGCTAAAATAGCTAAGGTTAATGGCTTGCCTGCGCGAACTCTTTCGCATTTTTTTTCCAAAGCCGCCTTGCCAATGACATCTTCTCGATGGTGAGATGGCTGTCGGATGGAATAGCCCTGCTTGACATAGCCTCTATAGCGCTGAACAACGGAAGGTGTATGCAAAAAGGTGAGCTCTGCTGTAGAAGCGCACTCCTTCACATGCTTTTCCATGCAATCAAGACGTCTTTGGCGATTCCATCGCCTCCATGCTGGCAACGACCCACGTAGGGTTTTCCAAGATAAGATGTCATAGAAATCTTCCGAAATCACAAATAGCGTCGGCTTTTTTAATGCAACCGCCAAGTGATGCGCTTGGTAGAGAGGAAAGTAGGGAGCATAAAAGTTACTTGTATGAACACAGTCAGCTTGTCGTATCTGCTCTTTTAAAAACTTTTTAAGCCCCGGCCAGCGCCACCAGGCCCATTCAGTTGCTAAGCAAGGAAAACCTTGAAAGGTAAAGCTCTCATCGGGAGAAATGGTTGCCAGTTGATCCGACTGTTGGTGCAGCTGCTGCTCAGAAATGAGAGGGGCAACCACTCTCAAATGAACAAAAGAGGGCTTAGAGGCAACTAAATCGTGCGCCCACTGGTCATGGACTAAAACCTGACCTGATGTCGTCTGAGCAAATGGAATTGATGTAACAAGTAGGTAAAGAGGCTTTGTCATGCTTCAACGCTTTGATGCTGTTTAGTACACCTTTGCTTTCTAATTATTTTTTTACCAGATAGACCTTAGAAGGTATATCGATTTATGCCTTCGTACCTGTCTCTGTAATCTCTCTGGTCAAAAATAAAACACAAATCTTATCTAACAAAACGTACAATCTCTAGAGCCTTTTGAGCCTCACAAAGCCACCTTCCATACCAAGAATTTCGATTAGAAAACCATATGAAAAAACTATTGTTTCACAAATAGATTTTTTTTAGTATCCCTTAATGATTCAGGAAAACTCTAACTAGAAAAGGAGAGATTAATGAGCTTAGAACAGATTGAAGCAGCTGAAAAACAGCAGAATGAGACATTAATACCGTTAGCTAACCACGCATGCATTCAAAGCCCAAAAACAGCTGAAAGCCTAGGTCCAAAACCACGTTGCCTTGCGACTTTACCTAGCAACATTGAAGAATTGATCCTGCAATTCAAAATGCAAGAAAGCGGAAGTTTTGGGATTAGTCAAAGCGCTATCAAATAAGAATGGATCTGAAACTAAAGAATGAAAAAGATGAATTTATTGTATTTTGAGAGCTAAAAAAATCCATCCATCGCGTTTACGTAAAGAAGAGGCCTAATTTTATCTTCACGGAAAAAACGTAAGCGAAAAATGAAAAGCCTCAAAGGAGAGCTGTGCCAAAAATTAGCATTGTAGGCAGAGGAGTCGATCCTGCAAAACATCTGAGTCTATCTGCCATTAGAGCTCTTCGCCTTGCAGACAAAATTGTTGGAATTGAATCAGAACAAAAATTTTGGAAAGAGTTTCGCCAGGAATTTGGAGTAGGTGAAATTGAAGACATTGCCAGTCTTTATAGAAGCCAAGATAACGACATGGTGAATTATCAACGCTTTGTAGATTACGTTCTTAATCTTTCATCACATTGTCAGCACTTAGTGCTGCTAGTTGCGGGACATCCGAGACTAGGAGTTACATTTATTGATTTACTAAAAAAGCATGTTTCTGAACATATTGAAATTGAAATTATAGACGGAATCTCCAGCTTTGATGTCATGATGAGCTATTTCGGGCTTGATCCTTTAGAGCAAGGCACTGCTCTTTTGGATGCAAATCGGCTATTGCTATTTCAATACAAGCTTGAACCTGCATTTGCATATTTCATCTATCATGTATGTTCTATAGGAAACTCGAAGACAAATTTTTTGAATCCCTCTTTAGATAATCGAATCGATCTTTTTAAAAACTATCTTTTAAAATTTTATCCAGAAGATAAAAAAATTTTTATTTGTCGTATTTCAAATGGGAGAGATGAAAAGTCTATTCACTTTGAAAGCACACTTGATAATCTGGAAAATTGTCTATCAAAAATCGACTATAGCACTACTCTATACTTGCCAGCTGACAAACCTAGCCAAATGGATTGGGAATATTTAAATCTATTGAGATCATGAAATCCTTATTTTCTATTTTCAAAAATAAGTGGACAAAAATTCTTCTGCTTACAATTTTAATGCAGCAGCTTTTAGTAGCTGGTGGAACGTATTTTTTAGGCGAAATCACTCGCCAATTTCCTATTGATGGTTTTCAAGTTAGTACAGCCCTATATTTGTTCATCTGCATCTTCCTACCCGGCACGATTTTTCACTATGCAGTAGCTTGGTGCACAACTCGGACATACAAATCTGCTCAATTAAACTATCTCAATGAGTACATTCGATCCAACTACAATCATCCCACACATTGGCGTGATGAAGGTTCTAAGAGACAGCGGCATGATATTATGTGCCGAGGCGGGCAAGATACCATTCTAACTACCGTCAATTTTTTTAGTGATGTAGCAGCAACTGGCTTAAATATTTTTTTAAATACTATTTCCGTTATTCTTGTTACGGATATAACACTCGGTATTATAATCGTTATAGCAGGTCTTTTGGGTTTGGGGATCATCCATCTTGCAAGTTCAAAAATTTCTGAAACAAGTCGCAACGAGATGCTTGCAGATAACCAACTGAATGCGCATTTGAGTAGAAGTTGGGATAACATAATATTAGGAAACCAGTTGTTTTTCGATCGTTGGAGAGAGCTTTTCAACAAGTTTTTTCTGAAGACAGAAGAAGAATCCCTTGAATCAGTCAAAAAGCGAGAATGGGCAATCTCCGTAGCTGGAATGGTTACCAATGGATTGGTTCTCGGTTGTGCGTTGTTTCTCGCATGGTTGTATCAAGCAACGCCTGGATTTGTGCTGGCTATTTTGGTAATGCTGCCCAGAAGCCTTCAAATTGTCATGCATATTCAAATTGTTCAAAGCTATCTTGCAGAGTGGAAGAGATTAGAAGAAAGGCTGGCAGTTACTTATGAAAGTATTATAGAGCCTAAATCTATGGATTTGAGCCATTTAATTCAAAAAAATGGCATAAGTATTAAATTAGATAATAAAGCCTATCCATTTGAAGAAATTGAAAATCTCCTCGAGAACCACAAAACAGGCCGTTTCACGATTACGGGAGAAAATGGGATTGGAAAATCGAGTTTGCTATTGAAGTTAAAAGATAGATTTCATCTTTCTGCAACATATCTTCCAGCCCAACATCAGCTCATATTACGCGAAGCCCAGTTTAGCATTTCCACAGGAGAAATTGCTTTAGCTTCATTAAAAGAACTCCAATCTTCAAATTGTGATATTTTGTTGCTGGATGAATGGGACGCTAATCTTTCCGCAGAAAACCGAGCAATCATAGATCAGGTAATTAATCAACTGAGTTCAGAACGAATTGTAGTGGAAATTCGACACCCTATTGAGAAATCAGGAATCAGCTGTGCGTAAAATAGCTAACACGATTATGTTGACCACAAAATGTTCAAGTGGGTGCAGACATTGCCCGTTTTCTAACCCTAATTTGGAAAAATTGTTCCTCACTCGCTCTGCTGTCCAAAAAATTGCAAGTCAACTTCCTAGCGTTCTAACGGTGCTTTCAGGTGGAGAACCTTTTGAACATCCAGAAATTTCTGACATTTTAAGAGATTTGAGTAAACAGACAACTCCTTTTCGCATTGCCACAGGTGGCTTTGTGGATTTGACTCCTTGGATCAATCAATTAAAGCTTATCGCTAGCCCAAGAAGACCTCTAAAGGGAATATCTATGGGAACAGATGTCCTTAGTTCTCGAGTAAATCATCCCAATTGGGTTCCGATTTGGAAAAACAACATCCGCCTTTTGGTTGAATTTCAAATACCCTATTCCCTTACATTTTCCATCGGAACAGATTTAGTTTTTATTCATTTAAACCTATGGAAGTGGGCAGACCTGCTCGATAACAAACCTGAGTTTATTTTTTTAAGATATTCCCATCCAAGTTTGATCCAGAAATGGATAAAAAAAATTAACAACCATTTTAAAGGTGTCCTTATCATTCAAGATGAAGCCGCCTCATAAAGCTCGGAAGGAAAAAATTGAATCGATTATCCAGACAGTAAATGTTGAAATAAGCGAGCTTGAAGAGTAGACAGCCGATATGATTGAAATAGTCATTGTGAAATAGTAATCCCTAGAATTTATCTAGCTCTCATACAAAACCTTTTGGTATTATAACTGGGTTTAATTGGTATGGATATGAGCACATTAAGAATTATAGAGATCTTTGCCAGTGTACAGGGGGAGAGCTCTCTGACTGGTTTACCGACAACATTTGTACGATTAGCAGCGTGCAACTTACGCTGCCGCTGGTGCGATACGACCTATTCCTTTGGACGAGGAGAAGCTGTCGCTGTAGAACAAATTATAGAGACTGTCCAAAAAAATGGCTGTCAATGTGTCTGTATTACGGGAGGTGAGCCTCTACTGCAGCAAGAGGTCTATCCTCTTATGCAAACATTGTGCAACTTAGGCTATACTGTCAGCCTTGAGACAAGCGGCTCCCTGCCGACTAATCAAGTGGATGAGCGAGTAAGAGTTATTTTAGATATCAAATGTCCAGGAAGCAAGATGAGCAAAAAAAATCATTGGCCTAATCTTGCACAGCTGCGTTCTCATGACGAAGTTAAATTTGTCATTGCTGATCGAGAAGATTATCTCTATAGCGTTGACGTTTGCCGCCGCTATCAGCTATTTGATAAAAAATGTGAGTTACTCTTTTCTCCAGTCTTTGGAGAACTAGAGCCTAAGCAGCTTGTAAAATGGATTTTGGAAGATCGCCTACCGATCCGACTGAACTTACAAATCCATAAATTTATCTGGTCTCCAGAAACAAAAGGCGTTTAGAATGCGTGCCATCATTTTATTTAGCGGTGGATTAGATTCGACACTATTGCTTGCCATGGCTATCAAACAAGGAAGAGAGTGTATTACCCTTTCGTTTGACTATGGCCAGCGCCATTGCTGCGAACTCAAAGCTGCCAAAGAGATTGCAAGCTATTATAACGTGGAACATCGCATCATTAAAATATCTCCAGAGGCATTTGGCCGCTCCTCATTAGTGACAGATCTTATGCCATTGACAAATCGTACGAAAGAAGAGATGGCAACGAATGGCATTCCAAATACATATGTCCCTGCCCGAAACACCCTCTTCCTAGCCTATGCGATGGGTCAGGCAGAGCTCTTAAATGCAGAAGAAATCTATTTCGGCTGTAACCTTTTAGACCGCAATCCCTATGTCGACTGCCGTCCAGAGTATCTTCAAGCAATACAAGGAGTCATGAACTTAGCAACACAACAGGCAGTTGAAGGCAAGGCTCCAACGCTAGTGACTCCTTTAATTAATTGGGATAAAGAGCGTATTGCAAAAGAGGCATTGGCTATAGGCGTGCCTATCGAAAAGACTTGGAGCTGCTATGCGCCTACAGATCAGCTGCTGCCTTGTGGGGTTTGTGATGCGTGCGTATTAAGGAGAGAGGCTCTAGAAAATCAAATGAATTAGGCCTTAAACCGCCAATAACCTCAGTAAGGTTGCGTAAAAACGTCTAAACTATAAACGCTTCGACAAGTCGAAGCGAGCAAAAAAGCGGCGACAAGTCGCATAGGCGTCAAGCTAAGCAAGTCTCTGTCCTCCAATTACTTAAACATTGATAGT
>CAZZJE010000166.1:0-6163 GCA_964654295.1 uncultured bacterium
CAGAAATTATTTCTTCGGGGAATGACTGCTTATATTTCTGTTTTAAAGCCTTATGAATTTCATCTATTGGAATTGTCTTTGGATCTGGATAACGAGCCGACAGCTTTTGAACGATTTCTTGTACATCACTATTTATTGTGCTTAAAAAGCCTTCAATTTGCTCCACTTCCCGTAAAATTGCTTCTTTGTCTGACTCTAATCGATGTTTATCTGATTCTAACTCCTTTTTTTCCTCTAATTCTTTAGGATTATTGTTCAATTTTATTTTGATTTCATCCAAAGCTTCCTCAATATCAGCCAAATCTTTTTGACGTTTATCACTAATGGATTCTAATGTCACATTGCTGTCAAATGTGTCATGATTATCTGCTGTGCGATCTGAAAAATCTCTTAAAAATTGAATACTATCTAAATAATTATTAATTCGATGATAAGCATATTTATCCGTCTTTTTATCACTCAATAGTTTTTCTGCTTCCTTTACTGTGTTTGCCTTATATAACATTGTCGACGGATGCACAACCCCATGAAAAATTAAATTAGCGACCCATCGTACACTTTTCCAGGCTTTGAAAAAATTTCTAGTCTTAATTGAGCTGTGAGCTTTTGGATCAAGACTCGTGATTTTTTCTTCTAAGCTTTGGATTTTTTCATCCCAAACCTTTGCTTGCTCTCTGTCGCCCCTCTTTAAGGCTCGATCTTTTGCATCTGTCATCGCTTTATATTGCGATTTAAAAGCCGAAGGGATTGGAACTGATGAAGCGCTAGACGCTGTACTTGGTGAAACTGGATTAGGGGAAGAGGGATCCATTGACGTCATAAAACACCTAAATCAAAATAATTAAAATTAATACACATACAATTAAATTATAATTTTAAAATTTATTATTTATAATAAATTTGTTTCAATCGCATTAATTTTACATCAAACAGATCAACAAACTCTTTTAAAATAGATTATTTTCATCAGCCAGCAACCTTGTGACTCTACGCGCATAATATTCGAATTTTTTTTGACAGATTGTTATAAGGTGACGACAGTGCTAAGAAATGTGTTTAGAAGACGCGGGATAAAGATGAGGGCAAGATGAATCGACATTCGCGCTGGATGACAGCAGGACTAAGCTTAAGCATGCTACTGGTTGCAACGGATAATTGGGCTGTCGCCTCCGTAAAGTCACCTAAAAAAGCTGAGAAAAAAGCCGAAATTTCGGCTTCATCCCGAGAGCAAGAGCGGGAAGAGGCTCTCTTTGTACGTCGCATTTTATCTTTTTGGAAAGATCAAGAGTATGGACTCGTCAAAAAGCAGATTCATCAATTTCTTAAGCAATATCCAAACAGCTCTTACCGAGACAGCTTACTTGTCATTTTAGGAGATACCTATTGGAACGAACAAAATTATGAGCGCGCGGTTGCGTCCTACAAAGGAATTAAAGCGAACAAGCTGCAAGAGCGTATTTTCAATAACTACATCGACAGCCTATACCATCTAGAAAAGTATACATCTTTAGAAGAGCTGCTTCGTCCTAAGGTCTCAACAATTAATGAGCCAGCAGATCCTGAGCAGCAGCTCTGGGTCTACTACTATGCCGAAGCGGAGTCGCATCTCGCTAAAAAAGAGAAAAGCAGCCGTCAGCAGCGTGAGCATTATACCCATGCGTTGCAATACTATCAGAAGCTAGCAACAGGCGCCTATGCGCTCTCTTCTAAGCTGGCCCAAGCTGACATTTTAGCTGCACTGGATCAACCCAAAGAGGCCGCTAAAATTTATAAAGAGCTAGCAGACCATCTCCCTGAAAAAAAGCAAGAGCTCCTCTTACAAGCTGGCCGCCTGCAGGCGCTCTACTCTCCCAAAGATGCCCTCCTCACTTTTTCTGAACTGCAGCATCTAAATGGGGGAAACAAATCAGAAGCCGCACTTTACAAGGCCTATTTACTATTTGATCAAGGAAACTTTGAGCAGCTGCTCGTTGAAGAGCAGACTTTAAGTGCTCACCTGACACCGGAACAGCAGCAGCTGTTGACCTTCCTCATTGGGCGCAGCCACTTTGCACTCAACCACCTCGACCAAGCGACTGAATTGCTCGTGCCGCTACTCAGTGAAAGCAATACTCCAAATAGCCTCCTTAACCAGCGAGCGCTCCTTCTCACTCTGTTAGCCGCTGCTTATCAGCGTAACTCCTTAGAAGAGGTTGTGGCTTACAGCCAGGAGTTTGTTAAATCCTACCCTCACGACCCTTTAGTACCGCGCATTCTCTATCTTCAAGCAACGGCCTATAAAAACTGCGACTACTATGCGAAAGCAGAAAAGACGTTGGCTAAGCTGATTAAAAACTACCCAGACTTTGAGAAAAAAGAGGCTGCCCTATTTGAACGCAACACCCTGTTGTACCGACAAGGCCTTTGGAGAGAGTCTCGTAAAGCCGCCAGCCAATTTGCCGCCAAATATCCCGATAGCAGCTGGACCCCGCTTATGCTGCAATACATCCCCAGTTCTACTCTCAAGCTCTTAGAAGAGGCCACTGCCAATGGAGAAGAGACTCAGGCGCTCACTGAACAGTTGATCGCTGATATCACCTTAGTCCTTCAAGTACCCGGTGCTGTTACGGATGAGCAACGGCCGCGTTACCTTCTCAAAAAAGCCAAGAGCCTCTATGCACTCAAAAATTATCCGGAGGCACTGGCCATTGCTGAAGAGCTGATCAAAAATTATCCTTCCGATCCCAACCTCTATCAAGCGCATCTGTTGTCGGCTTTAGCCTATCGTGATGGGCTTCATGACACCTCCAAATTTGCCTCTCATGTAGAAAAAGCCTTAGAGCTCAATCCCGACTTGCAGAAGAATGAGAACTTGCGTGTCAACCTATTCAGTGCCTATCTCAGTTTGGCAAAAGAGAGAAAAGAAGCCTCCAACGAGAGCGATGATCTACTGTCACAAAACTATGTCAACCAGGCAGCTGACCATCTTCTTCAAGCTCTTGTTCAGCAAAACACTCAGACAGACAATCAAACAGCCGACTCTATCAAACAAGAAAATAAGCTTTGGTTAGCCAACTACCTCTATAATAAAGCCCAGAGCTATCTTCCCAACGACTATTGGGTAGAGCCTATTCAGCAAAATGAAGCCAAACAGGCTGCTTTGCGGGCAAAGCTGGCTTTAGAAAAAGCTTTAAATTACAGCAGTAACAATCCGATAGCCGAACTGAAACCTGAGTCGTTAGCTTTAGAGCAAGAATATTTTAAACTAGCCGCAGTGAAGGGATGGCTTGGAGAAACGGAAGAGCAGGCGAAGCTGCTCAAAGAGCTGCTTGCTCAGCAGCAAGCGCATCCAGACTGGAAATGGGCATTAAAAAATCGAGTTCTCTACTCCTATGCTGTCGCCTTGGAAGAATTAGGTCAGAAGCAAGAGGCACAGGAAGCTTTTCTACAGACTAAAGAGGCTAAAGATCTGGGCCTTGTACAAGCGGCACAGCTGCATTTAACTCGCCAAGCCATTGAGTCGCTGCCTATCCAAGAGAGAAAAATAGAGAGTAACCAAGCCCTAGCGATCTTAAAAGATTTAAAAGAGCTGCAGATTCGCAAATCTCTGCAAACAGAGCCCATCCATTTAGAGGCAGCTTTAGATCATGCAGCCTTCCGAGCCTCATTAGAACAGCCGGAGGAGCGGGAAGAGCAGTGGCTCAGCCAGTTAAAACGGATGAAAGAAGATTTCACAACGCAAGAGGATATCTGCTCTCGCGATTACCATGCGGCACGCACCCAATGCCAATCTAAAGAGGCGCTCTATCAAAGTTATCTCATTCTTGTTGACGCACAAATCGCCCAGCTGGAAGCGAGCAAAGCTTTGCGCCTTGGAGATAAAGAGACAGCTACCACTCAAGGAGAGCTGGCTGAATCTCTTTACAAACATCTCTTGGACCGTCCGGCATTTTCAACGCGCTACTTAAGCCGCGCTGCCCAGCAAGGTCTCGATTCCATGCACGCTACTCTAACTCTTCCCTAGGACACATCATGAGTGAGCCCTACTCAACACGCCATTTGACTTACGGTTTTATTGCTCTCTTTACTGCAATCAGCTTCCATGCCCTGGGAATTGTTTGGCTAAAGCAGCTCGATCTATCGAGCTCTCTATCCAACTGGCATTCCGACATTGGCTTGCATCATGCCTTAACCATGGAGCCCATCCTTGATGAAGAGCAGATTGTTAAGAGAAACCTGCAGCTAGCCCAAGCCTTTCAGCAGCTTAAAGAGCTACCAGATAGGGAAATGACTGAAGCTAAAGATGAGATCTCTCTACTCAGCGTCGAATTTACTGATCTGGAATTTGAGGATAACCAGCTCTCTCTGCTCTCCGACGCAGCAGATCAGGATTGGCAACTCAACGAGGCAGAGCAGGGAACAGAAGGGTTTTTAGCGGAAGCAAATAAGAGTTCAGCTGCCTTACTCGAACAGGCGCACGATCCCAGGCAGGAGCTAAGACCATCTGAGCTCAAACCTTCTGCCAGAGAGATGCTTCAGCCCGACCATCGACAGATCACTCAAGAACTTGTAAGGGTCACTGAACTGATGCCTACAGCACCTGTTAAAAGCACCTTAGACCAGATTCAAATTGGAGAATCGACACGTCACGTGCGTCTCAACGCTCCCTTAATGGCTAGTGGCCTCGCTCCTCAAAGTTTAGAAAGCGATCTAGAACCTCAGCTATCAGCAGGCGAGCTTTCCGGAAGAGAGGGCTCTTACGCCGGCCTTAAAGCTCCCGGTTCAAAGAGTAAACAAACTGACCAGCTCTTTTTGCCTCAAGTGCACAAAAAACCTAAAGAAGTTGTCACCTGTGCACTTCCTGTTCCCCATCCAACGCTTGTCAAGCGCTCTGCCAACAACCAAAACTCTATCTCCAGTGACCAGTTTCAACTTGCTGCCGACTACACACTTAAAGATGAGGGCGAGGGCTATCTTTTTCGACTGCAACTTCTGCCTAACAAACAGGCAGCGCTGCCACGCCTGCATCGCAACCTCTACTTCTTTGTCGACCGCACACCTGGGATCTCGGCACAACGCTATGAACTCTCCAAACAGGCGATTCTTCAAGCCCTACGCTATTTAAATGAAGACGATAGTTTCAATATCTTAGTCTTTGATCAGCAAGTGACGATGATGGCGCCGCAAAATCTGCCTGGAACAGACGAGCAGAAGCGTCGTGCGGAGCTGTTTTTACAGAACCAGCCCTATAATCGAATCATGTCTGATCTCTATAGCTCACTTGGAACGATTGTTCCTCAGGAGGCAAAAGAGGATGAGGTCAACTTAGCCATTCTATTGTCCGATGGAACAACCTCTCTTCCTCCAGAACAACAGCGCCGCCTCATCTCCAAATGGACCCAACGCAACAGCGGCAAACTCATCGTCTATGCCGTGGCTCTTCCCCAGGGCAACCATTTGGCCCTGCTAGAATCCTTATGCACCTTTAACCATGGTAAGCTCTTTGTTTCTCCTAATCTATCTGCCATGACTCAGACCGTTGCAGGATTAGTACAAGGCCTTCAACCTATTGGAAAAGATCTTGTTATCTCCGTTGTTCCGTCTGACCCTGAACAGATGATCGCCCTCTCTCCACCCAATAGCCGCCTGCCACCGCTCTATGAAAAACTGCCTTTTGTTCTCTATGGAACAGCAAACCGAATAGATGACTTTTACATCTTTATCCAAGGTCGCTATTATGGAAAGCGACTAGATATGAAGCATAAAGTATCCTTGGCAGCTTCCGATAAGGGAAATGATCAGGCATTAAAGCGAGCTTGGGCCTTACAAAAGGCGCAAGTCTACTATGAGCGCTATTTGAAAGAGGGTAAACAGCAATACCTGACTCTAGCTCAACAGCTGCTCACTCCCTATCAACTGCCACTAGCATTTCAGTAGGAGTTAAGTATGTATATCATTGCTGGAACACATAAAAAACGCATGATATTCACCCCAAAAGGCTATAACACGCGTCCCACAGCATCGCGCCTGAGAGAAGCCCTATTCAATATTTGCCAGCTGGAAGTTGAAGATTCGATCTTTTTAGATCTCTTCGCTGGAACGGGGGCGATGGGGTTGGAGGCGTTAAGCCGTGGGGCAACGAGAGCGGTCTTTGTCGATCATAACCGGGAAAGCATACGAGCGA
>CAZZJE010000167.1:0-6064 GCA_964654295.1 uncultured bacterium
CGAAAAACTCCAAATGGGCGGATGAGAGTCGTTAGAGGCGGGATAGGGGCTCGTTGTGATCCCTTTCTCTGCAGCCTCTTTGAAATTCTCTTGGCTCCAAGCTGTTTCTGTGTGAGGTGTAAAATTCAATTTGTTCTGTTGAAACGTTTCCAGATCGACTAGATATTCAGACTCTATCTGCTGTTCAGTATAAGATTCCGTTTGCATCTGCACTTCAACAGTGGCCACTCTGCCCCAGTCAAAGCTCTCTGGATTTAGCAATGTCGCAGGAAGCTTAGTCAACGCTTTTTTAATGGTTTGATGAATGTTTAAGTAGGCTTTCTGTAATTCCGGAGATAGCGTAGCGCCATTTTGAGTAAGCTCTCCTTTTGGAGAGACAACTTCTCTTAAGATAAATTTTCCTAAAGGAATTAGCGCTTGATCGGCTTTCTGGATGAAATAGGCCTCAGTAGATACTTCGCCATGCTTGCCGCCATATTGTTGGAAGAGGCTGCCACCCTGTTTCCTTAAAATCAGATGTTGCCCCTGAGCAAACAATGCATCCTCTTCACGTTCATTTTTCGCCTGATAAGCAGACTGTTTGACATATTCTCGCGCATGATTGGAGATTTTTTGGATGTAGGAGTAGGCCAAAAGCGCCTCTTGTCGAGCAGACTCCATCTTTTCCGAATAAACAAAGAGATCTTGAATGGTGGGGGAATCAGAGGCTGAAGGCTTAGAAATTTCGCTCGAGATTGTTTCCAATGTCGGTCTTAAAACAAGAGTCTCAACATGCTGCTGTTTAAAAATTCCTCGGGCTCTTGTGACTCCTTGTTCTAGATCTCTTAGAGGAGTATCTTCAGAAAAAGTAGTCAAGAGGTAAGCATCGGCTGGTAGAGCGATATCGGCTCCTGTTAATTTGTGATGGGGAAAGAAGACAAATAGCTCATCGGTTTTTAAACCTGTCATTGTGGCAATATTTTCTCGATCTGTTGCGCGTAGTGGGATGGGCTCTTTCTCTTTCCATTTGATACAGCAGAGCATGTTGGAGAGATCATCCCAATAGAGCACCCCTTTGATCTTATGCATCTCCTGTTCAGGATGCTCTTGCATAAAGTTTAAAATGGCTCTGGCTTGCTCTTCACTCTTTTCGCCTTTATAGATTGGCCCTAAGTCAACCATGCCATGAAACTGCTTTGCATGCGGGTGAGTCAGAGTGGGCCAGCCTAGCACCTGTTTCAGATGATCTGTAATTGAACCTTTGTTAATGAGATGGACAGTGTCATTTTCTCTAAATAAGACATCAATAATTTGTCCGCCTGTGCCATGGTCTAAGAGAACTTCGACATCTTCAGGGAATGTGTCGCTGTTTTCCATGCTTCCCGAATAGCCCTGTTTCACATGTGGCATGGAAGCAAGTGTCTGTGCATTATGAGAAATCTGTTCGGGGTAGACAGTAATTTGAGGAAGCACATGCTCGATTAGATAATCAAACATCAGTTGCACACCCTCTTCTCCTCCCGTGCGCAGTCGAACTTGGACCTCTTGTAAAGTCTCTGTCTGCTTTCGGTTAATTGCAAGCAGATCTAGTTTGGTGACTCGATAAAATAACTCAAAGGTCGGCATCTTTGTGATATCGGGAGGGTAGCCTTTTTGAGCCCACTCTCTCTTGACCTTTCTCTGCAAAGTTTCAACCAGCTGGGCTGTCTGCTCCTCTTTTAACCCTGCCGACAGGTAGAGCTGTAGGGTTGTGTTAATTGATTTATAGGCATCTGCATATTCAGACTTTTCATTTGGTTTATTGTTGGCAGAAAAGGGGATGGCAAAATGCTTATTTGGATAGAGGCGAGAGAAGCCATAGTGCACACCGGCACTCCGCTTCCAGCTCTCTACCAACCACTCATTCACCTCTTGTCGACATAGAGTGAGCAGTTCGGCAGCTTCAAATTGTTCAGGATCATTGGATTGGTGAAATGCCTTAACAAAGTTTGGTGCTGGGTGATCCAAACTGCTCAGGTAGTGAAAGATCTCCTCTATTCTCGCCTTCTCCTCCTCTTTTGAGAGGTTGTTTAAAAAGAGACGCTGGCGCCACGTTTCAGATTGAGTGAGCTTTTCTACGATCTTTTTGGTTAATAGAGGCTGCACCTCTTTAAACTTTTCTCTGCTTAAAGGCTGGTTGTGGGTCAGATCTAGACCGCAGGCAATTATTTCAGGATCGGTCGCTGCAATTTTATAGAGCTCTGTAATTAACTTTTGAGAGCTTTTGGAAACAGGCTGCGGGTTTCCAACGGGAAAGTTCATCTCTTTAAGCGTTTCTAAAATGGAGTCGACCTCGTCAAAGGTGAAGATCGCGCGATGGTTAATCAGCTTAAGGATCTCTTTCAAAATGCGGTTGGGCTGCTCCAGAGTGGCGATTCGACTTTCAATCGCTTTTAACTCGGTATCGATAGCGAGTGAGCCTTGAGATTCATATTCCGATTTCAGGATGTAGAGATCATGGAGCTCTTTTCTTACCTCCCAATATTTGTTTTCCATAGCCTGAAGCGATTCAGGTGGTAAAATGATCGATTCGCGATGTTTAATCGCGTTAACGAGTGTTTCGTAGCAGCTGGTGAGATAGGGAGTATTAAAATGCGTCGCGTCTCTTTTAAAGAGAATCGTGCGTGTTTTTTGGCCAAATAGCTTTTCAGATCGAAGTTGAGCGTCGGCAACATTGGTATCAAATAGGGAAGAGGGAGGGATTAAGATAGAGAGGTGATAGCCATCTGCCTTTAAGAGAGCTAAAAGGGTTCCTAGCACTAAGGTTTTTCCTCCGCCCATGATCTTCTGCTTGAATCGATTGGGAATTTCGTTGAGTTGACCGCGAGTTGAGAGAGAAGAGAGACCGAGGAGAGTTTTAATGTCTTCCACCTGATCTTTGCGAATTCCCATCTCCATCAAATACTGAAACAGCAAGAGGGGAGGCGATTGAACGATTTCGGGCAGATCTTCATAGTCGCATAGCTCTCCTAAGGCCTGTAGAGCCTCTTCGCGTAAATGAGGGTCTGCCTCTGTTTCGATTTGGTTTAATAGCGAGATTTTTCTTTGGTTGCGCTGGTCGTCGAGTGAGAGGGCAACGTAGCTGCCAATTTGATTATGCAACAAAGTGATCTCTTCATCAGTTAAAAGAGGATTGAGTCGTTTATATTCCTCTCTACTCTCTTGAGCAAAAGCGGCTAAGAGGGATGGCAAAGTCACCTCAGCCTGCTTTTTGCCATGCATTTTTAAATGGCTCTTGGCATCCTCTAGCGACATGGCTTCCATTGGAGCAGACTTCTGTGCAAGAGAGAGAATTTCTCCAAGTAAAGCTGCATTGTCTGCCTGCTCCTGCGCTTGGTTATGCTCTAGATCCTCTTTCCACTGCTTGAAATTAGTCTCTTTATTGAAGTGGTAGGTGACCCTTTGATCATTCTTTTTGCAGCCTTCCTGATAATCTTCGCCCAATTTTTCGTAGCGCTTTTCGGCATATGTGCTAATGGGATTAGCATCTGGAAATGGTTTATGAGCTTTTTCTGTTTGAATCTTAATGTAGCTCTCTTTGCCGATGCGATCTTTTTGCAAGTAGGGAGTGCGTCTCTGCTGCATCACTTCTAGCTTCAGACGATCTTCTAAAGGGGGAGCCGAGTCAGGTGGAGTGGATAAAGGAAGAGGAGAAGTGGCGATCTTGACCACCCTTGCCATGGCTTTTGTTTCGTAAGAAACGCTTTCTAGTTGGAAAGACTTTTTGTTGAGATAAACTTTAATAGATTCATTAAGTGCCTCAATATTGGAAATTGTAAGACCGAAACGTGTTTGGTTAGGTGTAGAACCTTTAAAAACTTGTTGAAATTGCTTTTCGATTTTTGTAGAAACAGAGTCTTTTAAGATAAGCGCTTCTAAGATAGCTCTTAAAGCTTGGTTAAGTGGGTCTTTTTCATAACGCATGTCATAGAGCAGATGCAGCAGCTTTTTTTGCTGTTCTGGTGTGCCAGAAAGAGCAATGAGATAGAAATCTTGGAAATATTCTTGAAAACGAGTTCCTGGGCGCGTGCGAGGGAAGATCTGGTCGATAAGAGCTGCCGATTCATCGAGGGTGTTTTTGGAAGGTAAGATTTTAAAGTCTCTCAAATTGGCTTCGGGAGGTTCTGTATCCGTCGTTGACGGATAAGGTTGATGTTCGACCTGCTCAATTTGAGTCAGTTTAGCAAAACGCTCAGCCAGCTGATATTGGTTATATCCGCCTCTTGTTAGCAGCTGCTGAAGCCAAAGAGTCTCTTCATGAGGCTTTATTTTGGAATTTCTTTTTAAAGAGGGATCTAATCGCAGCTGGACATCGACATTCTTTCGAAGAGTTAAATATTTGGAATAGTGATTCGCGATATACCTAGGAAAAGAGACACTTTCAGTTGCTGTTACGTGCTGAAGGGTAAATTGCCCATGTTGTGAAACATAGTTTTCCCAATCCTGTGCTGATTGATAAAGCGAAGTGATAACCACCTCTTTTTCCGTTTCAGAAGGACGCTGATCCGAGGGATTTTGAAATAGGTTGTAATCGGCTAACCATGCCGCATAGCCTCGGATGGCATAAGCGTTAGGGTCATGGTCATTGCTCTCTTCTAAGCTATGAATGATCCAGCCTAAATATTTGAGATCTTCAGCTGAATAGCGTTTTAAGCTATAGGCTCTATCCAGATATTGGGAAGCTAAGTGATAATTTCGATGCATCAAAGCCAGATAGGCAGCAAAAGCCAGCTGCTTGGTTGTCTGAGGGTTTAGGCGCAGGTTTTTGTCTAATGGAATCGCTTCGCATTCAAACTCGTGCGGAGGCGGTT
The DNA here is from genome assembly GCA_964654295.1 of uncultured bacterium. Taxonomy (GTDB): domain Bacteria; phylum Chlamydiota; class Chlamydiia; order Chlamydiales; family JABDDJ01; genus CAZZJE01. Next base: position 4,830 of record CAZZJE010000167.1, read on the forward strand.
TAAAATCGGGGTTTTGAAGAGTCGAATAGGTTTTTAAGGGAATTAAAGCCTTTTTTTCACCCTTGCTGTTTTCTACGATAAGAAATTGGTGAAAATCGGGAATTCCAGCTAGTTTTTGCGATTTAGCAATGGCATACTGCGGATCATGGCTCCAGGTAAACTTAGGAGCTTCGCTTGACTCTTCGGTAGAATTTTGTTTAGTAAATAAGATCGGATTGCCTGAGGAGTCACGGTAGCGACAATATTGGATTTCCATCAAACTTTTATCCGACGCTTGGAGTGCTAAGATATTTTTAGCCTGATCCAATTGGATAGTGGCCTGAGCATTGGGCATATTTGCAATGTCGACCAAGTTATAGGAGTCACCTTGAGGAAAAATGAGCTCGCCCGCATGTGATATTTGGCAAAATAGCTGTTGGGTCTCTCTGTCTACGATCCGCAAACTTCCATCTTGGCTGGAACGCCATATGACATAATGGTCTGTATTAGGCTGTTTGGGCAGAATAGGAAACTGAGGATAGCTTGGCATCTTATCCCAAGGAACATAACAATAGGTCATTCCAGCGATATCACGCTCAATATGGATTCCTGAATAGATTCTTGATCTTGTGTAGAGAGGAGGGTAAAATCGAATCGAATTTCCTTGCTCGTCAAATACTTCAGTCATCTGCTCGCCTCTAGGAAGAGGCTTTACAACAGAGCTTAGAAACCTCTTTTTTCCAAAAGCATGCTGATAGCGTGGATTTTGATAGAGAATTTCTAGGCTGTTTAAGAGCAAGTTGTCATATCTTAGCTCTCGTGAGAAGAGATCTGCTTCGTAAGTATGCCCTTTATCTTTGCACATTACCTTTGGAAACTGAAGACTCCAAGTTGCCTGTTCATTCAGTGAGATTCCATAGAGCTGTTGGCAAATTTGTTTAATAGCGGGGATTAAAGCCTTTTCAAAGATTTCAGGAGAGTTGAATCGCCCAGCCTCTTTAATGAACAGCTGCTTTGCTTCATGCTGAATCGTAGGATCGCCTTTTTTCGCCTCTTCAGCATAGAAGTGAGCAAACCAGAGGTGCTCAATAATCTTTTTGGCCTCATGTGGAGCAATGGGAGGAAAAGCGAAAAAGCTTGCAACGTAGGTTAAACCAATGGCGCATTGCAAGCTGCGGTCGTTGAGCGTCTCCATCTTTTCTAAGCGTAGGCGAGTCTTTATTGCCTCTTGCTGGACGTTAATGATCGATGCGGGT
>CAZZJE010000168.1:0-6038 GCA_964654295.1 uncultured bacterium
AAAGAAAAAGTTCTGCTCTACATTGCTCTCTATCAATCGATCTACATGGATCGATTGCCAGCCTATGCAATTGTCAATGAGAGCGTTGCTCTTGCCAAAAAACATATTCATCCTCGCTTTGCTGCTTTCGTGAATGCAATTCTTCGCAAACTGAGCCAAGGAATTCCCATCCTTCCCTTCTCTAAAGAGGCATCTGCTTGGTCAATCCGCTACTCGATGCCGGCTACTCTCGTCTCTAGCTGGATTGCACATTTTGGTTTAGATGCCACACAAGCCATTTTAAAAGCTTTTGAAACACCTCCTCCCCTATTTATACGTAGACGTTCTGGCTGCCATGAAACATGCGATTTGACATTAGAAGAAGAGGCGTCTCTACCTTCCAGTTTTTTCAAGATCCCCAAGGGGACTTCGTTTGAAGGGCTAATGCAAAGCTCTCATTATTACATCCAAAATCCAACACCTTACCATCTAGTCGAACAGCTCAGCCAAGAAATAAATCCGAGATGCATCTTAGACCTCTGCTGCTCGCCAGGAGGAAAGCTGATTGCTCTGCATGACCTTTTTCCTTCGGCTGAGTTAACAGGAAACGACCTATCCGACAATAAAGTTGAACGCGCCTCTCAAAACCTTGCTAGGCTTGGTATCCCAGCCAAATTGACTATTCACCGGGGGGAAAGCTATCCGACAGAAAAAAAATATGATCTTGTTATTTTGGATGTCCCTTGCAGCAATAGCGGCGTATTACATAAGCATCCAGAAGCGCGCTGGCGACTAGAAGAGATCGATCATCCCGACTTGTTTAATCTACAGCGTCATCTGCTCGCTCATGCTGACCAATTAGCCGATCGAGATGCTGAAATCTGGTATTTAACTTGCAGCATCCTTCCTCAAGAAAATGAGAAGCAGGTCGAATGGTTTTGCCAAGCGTTTGGATGGAAAAAACGTTTAGAAATCATCCAGTTGCCTACGCCGTCAGGATGGGACGGAGGTTATGGCTGTGCTTTGCGGCGTGGTTAAACTCGCCCTGCAAATTCAGGAGTGCGGCGACTTGTCGAGATGCTAAATAATCATGGGCTTTTAATAAGGAATCCTCTCTTTTAAAAAAGCAGTCATCTTTTTCTCCCAACTTTGGGTAAATCGTCCTAGCCAAATAAAGTGTCCGCAACCCTTTACAGGAAGGAGTCGAGAATTAACTAATTGCCTTTGAACGTATCGCGCTGTTGCAAGATTTCCATCTGTATCATGAATCCCTTGTATAATGAGGGTAGGTGTCGTTAAATTTTGATAAAAACTCGGGTCTTCAGGCCAATTTCCTATGTTGGCCAAAACAGAATCATTTACAATTCCATTAAACCGCGGAGAGAGAGGTGATGCTGAAAAGATGAGTTTTTTCAAAAAGTTGGCCTGCTTAGGATTTTCAACCACATGATTAATCCGTCTTCTTAAGGGACGCTTCGAAAGGTTATTGTCATTCGCTAAAATCTGTTTGGCTGTCGAATAGAAATCATTAATTGCTTTTTGTGCGATCAAATAGGTCATAAAATCTAAGGTCTTCGAATCTCCCATCAGATCCTCAAAAATAATGATTCCAGCCAGATAAAGAAAGGCTATCGCATTCTCATCCTGCATCCCAATCGATTCGAGCACTAAAGCCCAAACTCTATCAGGAAATAGATTGGCTACTTGAAAAGCGGTAGGAGCTCCAGCAGAAAAGCCTATGACAGCCACTTTTGAGATATTGAGCGCATCGAGCACTTCGACTAAGGCTGCCGCTTGATCTTCATGAGACAAACAAGAAGCCTCGCTAGAACCCAAATAACCAGGACGAGAAATCGCAAGGATAGAAAAGCCTTCATCCAATAAATTTTGACTGATCAGGAGAGATTGATCCCACCCTCCAAAGCTTCCATGGATAGATAAGATAACTGGCTTATTGCGATCCCCTTTCCAAATATATTGGATAGGCCCATACGATGTTTGAACAATTTCTCCTGCGGAGTTTAAACGTTTTATCGAACGTCTTGCCCATCTTTCAAAATCACTTTCAGGAATCGCCTCTACAGTGGAGTAAAGGAAAATAAAGAGTCCGATATAACGGATAAAGGTGGCGAATATACTCATATAGGATGCTTTGTTAACCAGCCTTGCACAATCCAATGCTGAATCCATTCAGACAACGACCCTTCTGCCGCTGAACGAATCATCTCAGGCTGCCTTTCAATCCATTCACATAGCTGATTAAATGTGGCACCCTGCTTCATCCGTTTCAAAGTTAAATATTCTGCTTCTGCAATTGGCTCGAAAACTAAAACCGTTTCTCGGTTGCGAAATAGTACCAAAGCTGTTTTTTCAGACTTTAACTCTGGAAAATCCTGCTCCACCCAATAATCTGCATCCTGTTTTAACATCTCATGACGAAACTGCATGAGATTATAGTTCCAGGCAAAAGGATGGGTGTGGGGTTGTAAATAAAGTGTTACATCTAATAGCGATTCTAAAGATTCCGGTTGCGTTGAATCAGTGCCGATAGAAAGGTGGTGCGGGGCAAAAAAGCTGGAGTAAAAGGCCCAATCGAGTTTAGCAGAATCGATCACAAACTGGCGGTCTTGCTGATGATAGGCCTCTTGCAACCAACGGTTGAACCGGTCACCCGTTAAATTGATCGACCAATGTCTAGGTGGATAGGAGTGAAGATAGGGAATAGCTACAGAGTAATTAAAATCTGTATAACCAAATAGACGAGTAACCAGCGGATAGGTGTCCTGCATGATGTTTAAGAGCCGCCACCAGTATTGCTGATTGTAAATCTGCATGCGCTCCCAAGGCAGAAGAGTTGGGCTAGGGCGTATATAGTTTTCTGCCTCTTCCTGAATAGAGCCGCCTCTAGGTGTTCGCTGAGAAATTTTATTGTTAGAGTCGATGGGCTGCGCAATAATGGATCCAAACCACTCTTGAACCCTTTTAAGCGCTGGCGGAGTGTTTTTTTTTGCTGTCGTAGGATGCATCACTTCCCTCCTACTCCAACCGGCTCCCTCCACGCCACATCAGCATGGTTGGCAATAATCCCTTTTTGAAACTGCTTGGCCTTCAACGCTTCGTTCCAGGTTGCTTGAAAATCGACAAACGAATCATCCCATTCTAATAATGTTGAAACACCTTTTGTTAAGGGATAGACAGCAGCATAAATCTGCCATACCTCATCTCTAACATAGGTGTCGTGCGTATCCAACACATAATCGCCATAGTCTGTATGGCCAGCTAAATGGATCTGTAAAACTCTCTCTAAGGGAATATTAGTGTAATACTCTTTAGGATCAAATCCATGGTTTCGACTAGAAACATAGATGTTATTGACATCTAACATCATGTAAATATCAGCCTTCTCTACAACAGCTGAGTAGAACTCCCATTCATTCATCTCATCGTCGCGATAGGCGACATACGAGGAGAGGTTCTCTAAGGCAAAAGGCAGCTCCAGATAATCTTGTACAATGCGTGCCCGTTCAGCGACATAGTCGATGACCTCAGGAGTATAGGGAAGAGGTAGCAGATCATGAAAATGCGCGCCTGGTAGCCTTCCCCAGCATAAATGGTCGGAAACCCAGGGAGTCTTCGTTAAGCGAGTCAAAGCTTTTAAACGTTTCAAATAGTCAAAATCTAAGGGATCTGGACTTCCAATCGCTAATGAAACCCCATGCTGAACAACGGGATAGCGTTCTAATATTCGCTTTAAATTTTCTATCGGCTTTCCACCATCTACCATAAAGTTTTCACTGATGATTTCAAACCAGTCAATATCGGGCTGATGAGTAAAAATTTCCTGGTAGTGAACGGGTCGCAATCCAACTCCAATTCCAAGATTGGGAATATGATGAGGATGTGAATGCATAAATACCTAGTGTGTGTTAACTTTTTCTTTTTCAGGGGCAGTTTGATTGCCTTTTAAAGCGTTGGCTCGCTTTTCTGCCATCTTCTTAGCCACCACCTTAACAGCCAGGTTTTTATCAGAAAACGCGCACTTACCTTTCGCCTTACACTCTCCCTTTCCAGCACACGCGTTTTGATCAGTCTGACAGGCGTTTAAACCTTTGCAAAGATTCATGTGATCGCATCGCTGACTTGCAACGGCTAAGGCAAGCGTCTTCCCCTCTTCATCTAATGATTGGTAGAGATCCCATCCCTCTTGATTGACTTCGAGCCTTAGCTCTTTTTCAGTCATCATATGGTATCCCAAGTTCCCATTTGAATCTTCCAGTTCAGAAAAAGGATCTTTAATAAGCGGAGAGCCACTCGTATCATCGCCTGCCATGTCGAAGTTGGCCGCAATTTCTTTCTGATACGCCTTTCTTTGGGCAAGCTTCTGAGTTTTTTTAGATGGATGCGGCGTCGCCTGCATCAGTTTCTGAGCAGCTAAGCCACCTCCCACAACCAAAATTCCGCTAGCAATTCCCATCATGACTAGCTGCTGTAGAGAACGTTTATCTGCCATTATGTTGCCTTGTATGCGTTAAGTCTGGGATAAATATTAAAGGGCACTAGCAGCTGAACGAATCAGCTATACTAGTGCCCTAAAAATCAAGTCAGCCTCTACTTATTAGCGCTGAATATTGCTATTGCTGCTTCCATTTGGATTAGCTTTTGCATTAGGAGCAGGATTAGCATTGTTCAGGTTGTTAGGATTGTTAGCTCCTTCTGGTTGTGCAAAAGAAGCTCTGTTTCCTTGGTTGTTCAAGTTCGTGCGATTATCATTCAGGCGAGTGTCCGCACGGTTGCCAAAGTTACGGCCTTGATTGTTCATGTTATCATCACGATAGTTCATGTTATCTCGGCGATAATCTTGGTAGCGAGCCATGTTGTCACGGAGCATGTTGTCATGATGCATGTTATCGCGGTACATATTTTCGCGGTAGGCGTTGTCACGAGACATGCTGTTGTCACGGTATGTATCACCGGAGTAGTCTCCTCTTGGAGGCTGGCATGTGCCATCAGATGGCTGAGGGAAAGAGGCTTTGAAACGCTCATAATGAGGAGCATCGTCATCATTATCATAGTTTCTCTGATCTCTGTTGTAGCTATCTTTGCTGTAGCTATCTCGGTTATAGGAATCTTGATCTCTAGAATCATTATAGCGAGAAGCGTTAGGAGCTGGAGTTCTGATATCCTCTTTTTCCATATAGGTGGAGCGGCTGCGGCTTACGCTGCCCTGGTAAGCATTAGAGCTATTGTTATAATTTCTATTGCTACTATTGCCATAGTTTGACCGCTGAGCCGAGCTTTGTGCATTCGATCTGCCTGATGGTGCTGGTGTGTTTACATCATCATTATCATCGTCGTCATCATTGTCATTGTCGTTGTCGTTGTTGCTATTCCACTTATTATCTCTTTGAGCATAGGGTCCTGGGTTGGTTTTACCCTGCTTGTTTTGATAATCACTGTTTTTTTCGCTGCTGTTACTGTTTGTATTGGTATCCGTATTGTTCGTACCATTGGTATTGCTGCTGGATGAGCCCCACTGCTTGCTCTTTGGTAGGTTGCTGTAGGTACCTTGTGTCCCTGCATCTGTCGAGTTGTCTGCTACCTCTTTAGACGCTTTAGCTTTTGGAGCCTTTGTTGGGTCTCCGTTGCCGCCACATCCGCCACCACCGCAGCCACCCGCTAGCTTATCTGCATCGTCAGCAGCTTGCTGCGTTCCACGTGTTGCTTTACGTCCTTGGCATTTGCCTCCGCCACCGCATGCAGCCGCTAAAAGGATCTCCTGGTCAATCGTTAAGCCTGTAGAAGCAGGTGCTTGTCCAGCAAAAAGTTGGGAAGAGAGCAAGACGCCCCCAGCTAATCCCATCAATGCCAATTTTTTTAAATCGTTTTTATTGCTACTCATAGTTTACTTAGCCTCATCACTTAAAAGTTTAACTCCCTAAAAATCCCTTAAAAAATCTTTAGTATTGGGAATTCCCTGGGTAGCGGCCAAAATTGCGGTTGGCACCACCTTGTCCGTTATAGGGCTGATTTGAGTCGCTTGGTTGTATATCTGTGTTATA
>CAZZJE010000169.1:0-5987 GCA_964654295.1 uncultured bacterium
AATAGATGAAGAAGCTTAAGCTGCTCCCAAGCCGACGCCACTTTAGGGTCTGGAGCTGCTTCTGCCAAAGCGCTCCACTGTTGCAGTTGCTCTGAAGACAGACCCTCGAAGACAATTTTATTGTTAAAATCTAAGTAATCAAAAAAGTCTTTATTACTGATTAAAGAATGGCTTCCTAGGCTATCTGGCTGATTAAGGCTCTTTTTTAGCTCTTCATATCTACTTCTAACTAGCTCCTCATCTCCCGAAACAAGAGCCTGTTTGACAGCTCGCCACTGCTCATTTAAGGGAGCAGGAAGATTCTCTAGGTAGGGAGAATAGCTCTCTAAATATTGCACAAAATCCGAGGGAACAACCTGGGGCTGAAGAAGCCTTTCAGTGGCTGCATAGAAAGAAAAGGATTCGACTTTGATAGAGTCGAAGGTCTGCTGAATTAGCTGCTCATCCGCATTTATTAAGTAAAGAATCGTTAATTTACTGTAGGCAGCCACTGCTGCAGGAGAGCTGTTCTCTTTTTCCATTACACGCTGGAGCAGGTATTTTTGAGAATAGAGTAGAGTTTCCAAGCGAGAAAGAGATCCTTCTTCAGCTCTACGATCCAGTTTCTCAAAATATTGATCTTTTGGAACTCCAGCACCCGAATAGAAGTAGGGACTTTTTACAATTTGAGCTTGCAAGCGATTAAATGCCTCTTGGGCTTTATCTAATTTTCCTTCAGCCAAAGCAATTTTTGTCTCTTTCCATACTTTTTCCAAATCAGGCCGCCCCTTAACTTGCTCTTCAATTAAAGAATAGTTCTCTTTCAAATTAGACAAAAATGACGTAGCACTTTGATGGCTTTTCGCTTCGATATAAGCCTCTGCAAGAGCTGCTGTTTGCTCCACAAAGAGAGCTTTCTCTGGAGATCTGCTAAATAGAGATTTGATCGAATTCCATTTCGCCCCAATTTTATCCAGAGTAGAACGAATGATTCCTTTTGGCGAAGCTCTCTGACGTTCAATCTTATCAACCAGCTTAATTGCTCGCTTGGCATGCCAGATCTCCTTGGCAATCCCTTGGCGCTCTTCTGGCTTGGCTGTCGCCAACTTATTTCGATTTTCAGTAAGAACCTTATTTGCAACAGAGAGCATTTGAGCAGGAACAAAAGCGGCGCTTTTTGTCGCCGGCTTAATATGCAGTTGAGCACCTCTATAACTAGTCTGACCTGTTGCAGCCAGCTTTCTATAATCTTCGTCTAATAAATTCTTATCTAAAAGTAGGTTTTTTAAGTCTGGTTCACCTGCAATCTGCCTGGCGCGAGCTTCAGCCTTTTTCCTACTTGGATCTGAACTGCTTTGCTTTAAGAATCGATATGCACTCTCAACTAATTTTTGCTGCGAAAAAGAGAAATCGTTGTGAGCCCATTCTAGAGAAACTGTTAGCTCGTCAACATTCGCTCGGCCCGTAGCAATTAGTTGGTCATAATGTTCTTCTTCTAAGGCTAGATGAAAAAGCCGAGAGCGGGCATATTGGATTTGTTTAAGAAGAAGCGCTTTCGTTTCCTCGCCGGGATCACCTTTTAAAGCCTTTCGCGCGTCATGAATAACCTCTTCAAAGCCTAGAAGCATTTGATCAAGTGAAAAATTAGGCTCGCCAGACAGAACATCAAGCGTGTATTCCACTCCTTTAATTGTTACCGACCCAGTCGAAGCTAACTGCTTATAGTCCTCATAGGTTAGGTTGTGCACGATGAGACTCGACTTATTAGGAACATCGCCTCTATTAATCGGATTAGAAGAGAGGCTTTGGGCAGGCAGAGTCGGATTAAGATCATTTGTTGAACTCATATAAACCCCTCGAATCAACAAATATAAGTCATTAAACTTATTATCCAACAATTTTAAATTTGCATCAACAAACCTGTTTTAATTTATATTAAAGTAACTATAAACTAAAATAAACTTTAGAGGATTTAATTATTTATCTTCTAAGGTTTGTTATGACAATTCCTCCTTCTAGAAGTCAAATTTTCAATCCAATTGACCATCCGGGTGATTTACCGCAGAAAGGAAATTTGATAGCCAGCTCTAAAATTTTGCAGGATCCGCAGGTCAAGAATCGGATGGAGACCTATCTCCGTGAAACGGGGGGAGGGATTACAACAGATCAGATGATGGCCTATATTGCCCATGGAGAGAAGCTTGTGCTTATGATTCATTCAATCACTCATGAGAGCTCATTAGCAGCATTAAGAAATCACTCTAACGCCCGTGACATCACTTGGTTTTTAATGGCTTGCGCAGCACAGCAAGGAAGCGAATTTATCTCGGGAGCATTTCAGATTTATGATTCCAAGCATCATCTCTACCATTACTTTAAAGACTTTGATGAGTCATATACTCGACCCTCTACACATATTTCTTCTCTACGCACAAGTGAGACGGATGGAGAGAAGAGCACTAAATTGCCGCAGAAAGGGTTGGATTTTGACGATGCGTATGTATTACCTGGACAAAAGCATACGATTTTATTCGGCTTAGTCCATACAGCCTTAACGGATAAGGGCGGCTCACATATTCATCGAAACAAGCGAAAAGATGTCTTATATTTAAAGCTTGAAGAGGCTGGTTTTGGCTCTGCCAGTGAAAAGATTAAACATACGATTACAACTGCTCAATATTTCACAAAAAAGGCTTTAAACATTAAGGAGCAGTCTGCTTTTCCTTCTCGAAGAGAGGATCGTCCTGAAATTATCAATAAATTGCTTAGCAGAAGCTTAAAAAGCATTAAAAACAGAAACACTCGTAAAACAACGGAAAAGGTACTCAATCAAGGGGATCTACATCATATCATGATTTTTATTGATAACCGCCGAAAAGAATTCAAAATGACAAGTTCTGAAAAATCTGAATATGAACATGTTAAACATGAGCTTGAAGGATTAAAGGAAAACGATCGAGCAAAAAAAATTGCGCGCCAAGGCCGAGAAGTATTAATTAATTTGGATAACGTGATTGAGCATATCTCTCCAAGGAGAGCTGTTTAACGCATATGACTAGGAGCCAGAACATGCTTGGCGATATCTAAAATTTCTGGAAATAGCACCCCCTCTCTATGCAGTTGTTCTAACTCTGAAAGGTCGAACCAGCAGCAATGCTCTTGTGCGATCGTCTGCTCTCGATCCGTTGGGCGTCCTAAATAGATCAAATCGATGTGTTGATGTACAGGTTCCTTTGCATGTGCCGGAATCTCTTCAAGAAGGCATACAAAAGGCCTTACAAGCGTTTTTGCGTGTGGTTCATCAATTATAAAAGGTTCTTGTGCAACCAACTCTACTGTAATACCTGTCTCTTCTAAAACTTCGCGTATCGCCGCTTCAGTGGGAATCTCATTTTCTTCTAAATGCCCTCCTGGCTGCAACCATTTGCCATATTTGCGATGGCGAATTAAAAGTGTCTTTAAACCATCAGTTACAAATACCGATACAGTAAATTGTCTTTTCATCTTTAAAGGCTCACTAAGCGTTTATAGTTTCCGGATGGTAAAGTAACCTCTAGGGCACCATCCTCAGCAACATCAAGATATTTAAGCTGCTCCCCATTTCTTAAAAAGAGATCTCCAGGCTTTAAAAAAAGGTATCTCTTGTAATGCTCTTTAAATGGCTTGAAGCCCTGCTGCTGCCAAATAGGCAACTGATGATTTAAATCACTCCACAACTCTTCCAAAAGGCTATTTACAGAACAGTGTTGACCCATTTCTATAAAAAGTGATGTTGCGGGGGCTTCTATCCCTTTTAGATCGTTAAGGGTGCTGTTGGTATTCAATCCTAAGCCGATTAACAATCCCGTATGGTCTGCTAAACTTATGGATTCGATTAAAATTCCGCCGACTTTTTTGCTGTTTAAAAGCAAATCATTAGGCCATTTGATTGAAATGGGCACAGCTTGCCGACGCAGCAATTCTGCCACAATTAAACCAACGACTAGGCTGCAAGAAGAGATATGGATGGGCAAGATAGGAGGAAACAGCCATCCAAAGGTTGCATAGAGATTATCTGCAGCTGGTGAATGCCAGCTGTTGCTGCCCTTTGTACTTCGTCCTGCAGTTTGAGAAGAGGCAGTGACGACAAAAGGGCTCGGCTCCCCTTTTAAAAGAAGCTCTTTTGCCCACAGCTGTGTTGAATTCACCTGGTCGAGATGGTAATGCCTCATGAACATGCAATTTTCTCCTATGGAACAATCAGTATTCCATTAAAACGAATTCTGCTCAATTGGCGTAAATGGTCTGTCTGGGTACAATGCTGCCCAAAATTAAATGAAGGAATAGTCATGTGGAGCACGCGCTATCTTAGCCGGATTGATTTTCGTGTGATCCCTGTTCTAATTGGCTTAATACTTATTAGCCTTCTCGTCATCTCAGCCTATTCAGTCGATAGTGAACATCAATTAGATGAAGGTTTTTTTACTCCACTTGTGCGTTCTCAGATTCAGCGCTTTGCATTAGGATCGATTCTATTTGTGATATGCTCCGCACTGGATTACAACAAGTTACGAGAGTGGACATGGCTCCTCTATGCCTTTATGATTCTCTCTCTGCTTGGACTCTTTTTTACCGATTCAATTCAACGCGTGCATCGCTGGTATAAAGTTCCACTTATTGGAATCAGCATCCAGCCTTCTGAATATGCCAAGTTAATTGTAGTAATTGCTTTAAGCTGGTTTTTGGAGCGCCGACGCAACCGCTCTCAAAGTTGGGGAACGGTGGGCTATTCGCTCCTTATCGTTGGAATCCCGTTTATATTAATTCTAAAGCAGCCAGACCTTGGAACTGCCCTCGTTCTGCTTCCGATGGCTCTTGTCATGTTCTATTTTGGAGGCCTGCATCCGCTCGTTATCCGTGTCATGACGATAGGAGGAACTATTCTGTTATGCTTTGTGGCACTTGTATTTTTGGGAGTGATTACGCAAGAGCAGCTCCGCCCTTATGCGACATTGGTTTTGAAAGAGTATCAATTTGAACGATTTAATCCCGAGTCTCATCATCAGAAAGCCTCGGCGACAGCGATTGCAATTGGAGGATGGACAGGTGTTGGATGGAGGAAGAGCGAATTTACTGCAAACGGCTGGCTACCAGCACCTTATACTGATTCAGTCTTTCCAGCATTTGGAGAGGAGTTTGGCCTGCTGGGGTTATTCCTACTACTTGTTCTCTTTTATACATTGATCTATTTTAGTTTTCAGGTTAGCGTGGTGGCGAAGGATGATTTTGGTCGTTTATTAGCGGCTGGAATTGCCGTCTATTTAACCATGCATGTATTAGTCAACGTAGGTATGATGTGCGGGGTTTTGCCAATTACTGGAGTTCCACTTCCTTTAGTGACATATGGGGGATCCTCCGTCTTAGCTACAATGGCGGCCTTAGGTATTTTACAGAGTATCTATAGCCGGAGGTTTATGTTTTAAATGTTTAACCATCGCTTTATTTTTGAGCCAGGCTATTGGATTGGAGAGGGTCGCGTCACTTTTAGCGGCTCAACGGATCATCTCAATTTTTATACCCGTTGGACAATTAAAGCGGCTGCCAACGGAGTGATCTTTGCGCAGCAAGAGGTGCAGATGCAAGGGACTAGCGAAGGCGTCATGAATACGCTGCTTTTTAGCCATCTTACCAACAAAGATTTCTTGGTTGATTTAAGAAATGAACTAATGGGCTCAACTCGTGGGCAAGGCATCGTCGATGCAAAAACAATCGCCTGGGAGTATCGCTCTCATGAAAACTTTGAAGGGTTTGAAGTCTACGAGCTGCAGGAAAATGGTGACTATCTCATCCATGCTGAATATTCTTCAACTGATCAATTTCGTACGATTATCGACGGCCGGATTTGGAAAAAAGAGAATCCTCTGTTCCCTCAAGAGTAACCCCCTTTTTCATGCCCTGTCACTTTTCATGCCCTGTCACTTTTCGTGCCCGTGTGCGTGCCCGTGCCCCAGCCCGCATAAAATCAATTA
>CAZZJE010000170.1:0-5975 GCA_964654295.1 uncultured bacterium
TTAACGATGATCTAAATACAGCTTACCAGGTGCTGAGGAGCATCTTGATTGCAGAAGAGCATCGACTTATAAAGCGTTAGAAAATAAATGGATTTAGCTCGCTTAGAGCAAAAAGAAATAGGATGAGGAGTTAGCAATGGCAGAAAAAAGCCCCATGGAAAAGTGTTTAACAAACGAAATTTTGTTGAAAAGAACACGTTTTAAAAGCCAATTTGACCTTGTCAACTATGCCATTAAATTGGCTGGTGATTATGTCAAGTCAGGTCGCCCCTCTTTTATTGATTCGGGTGACATACGCAATCCAGCTTTAGAAGTGCTCGGTGAAATTGCTATTGGAAAAGATCGCATCGAAAATATCACTATTCAAGCCTATGAAAATGGCATCACCATCGAAGAGTATGTTGAAGAAGAAGATGACGAGGATGAGGAGTAGGCTCAAGTAGTCATACAAGTTTTGGAATATTTTTAACGCAAAGGCGCAAAGACGTGAAGAAACCGTTATAAAAAATGTATTTTTTTGCGCTTTTGTGCCTTTGCGTTGAATCAATTAAGGAATCGATCGGCATGGTAGGTGCTTTATCCGTAGAAGATGTGACCTTCTTTGCCTTTGTTATCTTAGGAATCGTTCTCCTACTCTTCGCCGTTTTCATTATTGGCTTATGGATTAATCGCCATCAGGTTGGCAGAAGCCCTTACACAGGCTTGCCTTTGAGAAGGGGAGATGACCTGCCTTTTGGGACTGTCGAAAAAGTGCTGCTCTACATGTATAGCATTCAAGAATATGATAATCGCCTATTTGATTTTCGTTATGCCACGGTTTGTCGGCAAACAGGTCGCATCTTTCCTAACTCGATTGGATGGTTTGGCGTTATTCAACTTGATTGGAGTTTCCTAAAAAAGCGCTATCCTGGAAACTATCTCTCTTGGGGAAGTTTACCAGTAGAATTACAAGAAGAAATTCGTCGAGAACATGAGTCTTTAGAAGGCTTTCAAACGGAATATTCTTGTCCCAACCCCTCTCCAAGAGAGATTACAAGAGAATATATATTTTTAAAGCCAGGCCCCTTATACGTCGACATCCACACTAAAGCTCTGCTTGGGTGGAAGCTTGTGCCCGACACAGAGTTAGAAGTACTGCTTGTTCAAAAGCCAAAACAGCGGCCGCCTATAAGACTCATCGACGACAAGGAATCTGATCAATGAATAGAGGAAATTGAATGTCGCAAAAGGTTTTAATTACTTCAGCTCTGCCCTATGCAAATGGTCCCTTACACTTTGGACATATTGCGGGTGCCTATCTACCGGGAGATTGCTACGCCCGTTTCCAACGTCTTTTAAAACACGATGTTTTATATATTTGTGGTTCTGATGAATATGGAATCGCGATTACCCTGAGCGCCGATTTAGCAGGACGCTCTCCCAAAGAACACGTCGACATCTTCCATAAGGTCATCCAAGATTTCTTTAAACACCTAAACTTCTCTTTCGACCACTACTCAAGAACGACTTGGGAAGGTCATGTTGAAACAACACAGCAATATTTCCTAGATCTTGTTGCCAATGGATTTATTGAAGAACGGGTTACCGATCAACTCTACTCAGAACAGGATGGTCGTTTCCTTGCCGACCGCTATGTCGTAGGAACATGCCCTCAGTGTGGTTTTTCTGAGGCACGTGGAGATGAGTGTCCCCAGTGTGGTGCAAGCTATGAAGCCACCGATTTAATCTCTCCCAGATCTAAGCTCTCACGAGCTCCTTTAGTTCATCGCCCCACAAAACATTGGTTTCTCCTTCTAGAGAAATTTAAAGAAGATCTTACCGCTTGGTTAGATGAGAAAGCTTGGAAGCCTAATGTCGTTAATTTTATCAAAGGATATATTCAACAGCTGCGGGCTCGTGCCATCACCCGTGACTCTACATGGGGAGTTCCTATTCCTCTTCCTGATACAGAAGGAAAAGTACTCTATGTCTGGTTTGATGCTCCAATCGGCTATATCTCTGCCACCCGCCAATGGGCGCAACTGCAAGGAACACCCGACCGCTGGCGAGACTATTGGTGCGACCCTCGAACACGCCTTGTTCAATTTATTGGCAAAGATAACATTCCTTTTCATGCAGCAATCTTTCCAGCCATGACTATGGGACAAAATCAGCCGTTCAAACTAGTTGACGAGCTGCCAGCTAATGAATTTTATAAGTTAGAGGGACGGCAATTTAGTAAATCGGATGGCTGGTATATTGATCTAGAAGACTTTTTTACCCGCTACTCCACCGACCAAATTCGCTATGTGATTGCGGCCTCTGCTCCTGAGACGGCTGATTCTGAGTTTACCTGGCGCGAATTCCAACAGCGCTGTAACGGCGAACTCCTTGGAAAATATGGCAATCTAGTCAATCGTGTTCTCGTCTTTGTACAGGCTCAATGCCAAGGAGTCGCGCCTCAAAAAACAGTTTTAGAAGAACGTGACCATCGCTTTCTGGCCGATCTCAGTGAGTTGGCTAGGTCTGCACACGAGGCTTATCAGACCTTTAAGCTGCGCCGCGCAAGTCAAGTGATCATGGAGATTGCTCAACTCGGCAATGTCTACTTCAATGAAAAAGAGCCGTGGAAAGATGCTAAAAATCCCGACTCCAAAATCAGAATGGAAACAACTCTCTCCTGCTGCTTAGAAGCATTGAAAACATTGGCTTTAGTCTCTTCTCCGATTATTCCCGATGCGGCTCAAACCCTCTGGGAGATGTTAGGCAACTCTTCGCTTCTTGAAAAAGAGGAATGGCATGCTGTGTTGGAATCTCCATTGCCACTCAACCAGACCCTTAATCCACCTAAAATTTTGTTTCGCAAAATTGAGGAAGAGGAGATTCAGCAAGAGATCGAAAAATTGCATCATCTCTCCCAAGAGGCAGAAAAGAAAAAAAGAGGGGAAGTTGAAAAGTCTATCCCTCTTCAACCTCTTAAAGAGGCTGTAACAATTGATGAGGTACGTAAATTAGACCTGCGTGCCGGTGTAATCAAAGAGGCTCAAGTTATTCCAAAAAGCAAAAAGCTGTTAAAGCTGACTGTCGATATTGGTCTAGAGACACGTACAATAGTCGCAGGCATCGCCCAATCCTACAAGCCTGAAGAGCTTATTGGAAAGCATGTAACAATCGTTGCAAACCTGCAGCCCTCCACTTTAATGGGGGTCGAAAGCCAAGGAATGCTCCTTGCTGCTCAAGGCTTGGAATCGCTCCAGCTGCTTACTCTTCCTACTTCGATTCAACCAGGGGCTTCTATAAGCTAAGGAAATGTGGAATAGGTGACTTGCCTTTGCAGCTTGCAAAATAAAAAAAAGGGATGCTAGAAAATGGAAGGCCCCTGAATCTAATTTAGATACAGATGTTTTATTATCTTTTGGGTCTTTGTCGTCTCTTTTGTCCCTTTTTTATTTTGCAATAACTCCCGTGGCTATCTCAAGTTAAAGTCAAGGTAATCGTTCAGTTACCTAACAAAAAGTTACTTTTATTGATGCAACACAGAGGCGCAAAGTCTCAAAGACACGAAGATAACGATTAAACTGTTTAAACAGTGTCATTTAAAATGTATTTCTTCGTGTCTTTGAGACTTTGTGCCTCTGTGTTGCATATTCTAAAAACCATCTTTAGACGAACAGTGATGTACCCTATATTTTTTACTACCGACTGAACGCTCACAAGTCAAGAAAGACAGAGTCGCTTAAAAGATAAAAAAAACCCCCTAAAGCAAGCTTTAGAGGGTGAATAGTCAAACGCGCTGTCTAAGTCAAGCTTAGATGTCGCATCCTTTTGAACGCATGTCACGGACAACGCTAGAGATGCCTTTCTTTGTGATGGTACGCAAGCCAGACATGCTGACGCGAATAGTCACATAGCGATTCTCTTCAGGCAACCAGATACGCTTCTTCTTGAGGTTAGGTAGAAAGCGGCGCTTTGTTTTGCCCGTTACTTTAAGACCAATCCCTTTTTTCTTCTTCGCGATACCACGGATCTGATAGGTGTAGCCTGTGCGTGGGCGTTTTTTTGTCACTTGGCAGATTCTGCTCATTGATGTCTCCTTATCGAAAGCCCTTCGATTAACATGGCCATAAGAGTATCATATTTTTATCTGATTGACAAGAGGAATCCTTTGTGAGCTCTTTTTTGCTTTTTTGATGGCTGAAAACTAAAGGGAAGAATAAGCTGGAACCGTTTGTTATTTTCTTGTATTCAGTTTCAGGTTATATGACTTACTACCCATTCAGACGACTGTTAAAACGCATAGTCTTAGCTATAGCTGCTATTATATTGATTTATGGTGCAGGTAGACTCTATTACGCTGTCACCGACGGGTTTACTCAGGAAAATATTTTGTCAGACCTCACGCCTGACGTGCGCTGGCGCTCTCCCGCTCTATCAAACGAACAGCAATCTGCGATTCAGACGATCTTAAACCAACCCTTTCACTACCTAGGCAAGGGGTGTCAATCCTACGTCTTTGCAAGCGAAGATGGAAAATATGTCTTAAAATTTTTTAAGTACCATCGCTACCGTACAAAACCGTGGGTAAACGCATTGGCGTTCCTACCGCCTGTGGAAGCCTATCGTAGAGATCGTCAAGAGCATAAAGATAAGAAGCTCTCTAACTTATTTAGCAGCTGGATGACAGCCTTCAAATTTCTGCCTGAAGCAACCGGTTTAATCTATGTTCATCTTAATAAAGGCGAGGGATGGGATCAGGAGGTTGTGCTTTATGACAAGATTGGTGGCAAACATCTAATCAATCTAAACCAATTAGAGTTTTTAGTTCAAAAAAGGGCTGTCATGCTTGCTGATACGCTAGAAATGATGCTGAATGCTCAAACAGGAAACTTAGCTAAAGATCAGATTGCTTCCCTCTTCGCCCTTATAAGGTCCGATTACGCAAGCGGGTTTGTCGATGAAGATCATGCTCTCTTACAAAATACGGGTGTGTTGGAAGGAAAACCGATTCATATTGACGTCGGTCAGATTGGCAGAAAAGCTGAAGCCAAAGAGGTGGCTATCTACCGACAACACCTCTTTAATAAAATGTATAAGTTTAGAGAGTGGTTGCATGAACGCGATCCGCAGCTTGCCCTCTATACAACTGCCCTATTGTTTGAACAGGTGGGACCTGAGATCTGGACAATGGAACCACATTTTATGCACTAAGAGTGAAGAATAAAAAATTTTCTAAGCGGACCTAATGCGCGCTCGCCCACTCTCTCGCTAATTTTAACATAGTGACCTCGGATAGGAAAATGACGGTCAATTTTGGATAAATCAGTTTCGCTGTTTATAACTTTGTACATGGAATCAATTGCAGTAAACTGTCTTAAAGTAAATTTTTTGAAACAAAATCCTACTGATAAACGACTATATGCTTGTTGATAGCGTTGAAGAGTTTTCTGAAACAAGATTTCAAATCGCTGGTCTACAGAACATAAATTTATTTTAATGTCTCTTTTGTCTGTTTGTAATACAACTTTAATTTTTATATCATCAACTTCTATATCAAAATCCACTGGAAATAAATTTATACTGGATTGATTTCTTTCAAATTGCTCTGAAATAATGGCAGGGAAATCAGTAAAGCTGCATTTTAATATCATATTTGTCCTAAGAAATTAGCGTTGATTGTCCAAATATCTTAGAGAGTTGATGAATAAATGAGTAGGATAATTTCAGAGTGTCACGGGCAAAGAGATAAGTGACATTAAAGTGATTAGTTATGGGATGAGAATGAATTTTTTTAAAGCTGTGATTAAAGGTAAAATATCTGAACGGTTACCATATAGTAATAAAATGCGCAAACAAGATTGTGCTGTGCAAATAGAGTAACGAGGCTTTTCGAAGACTTTAGAGGTAATTGCAAAATTCAAGTTACACGGAGGAAATTTAGTAGCCGATTGTTTTGTTAGGCCTCGAAGAGGCCGGTACAATTTTAGGCCAGGCCGTAA